>JAJTBI010000071.1 GCA_021286935.1 Geobacteraceae bacterium | reverse complement strand
AGCAGTCAGTACATCCTTAGCAAATCGTCTTAAGGAGCTGAATCTTCCAAACTCTAGAAATATTAAGGTAATTCCTAATTTTATTGATGAATCTATTTTTAAACCAGACTTTAGTAAATCTAAGCCATGCCCTCCTTATAATTTTATCTCTGTTGGATGGCCATCTGCTGAAAAAGGTACTGGCATATTACTTGAGGCATTTTCAAAATTAGATATCCCTGCAACCCTAACTATTGTCGGAAATAGCCCGCAAATTGATAAGTTCAAAAAATTAGCAGATACGCTTAAAATAAAAGATAAAATTGTTTGGCTTGGCAATGTACCAAGAGCTACAATGCCAAGTCTTTTTCAATCTGCTGATATTTTTGTATTACCTAGCCAATACGAAACATTTGGAATTTCATATTTAGAGGCGATTGCTTGCGGCAAACCCGTTATTGCAACCACGTGCGGTGGACCAGAGGATTTTGTTAATTCGTCAAATGGTTTGTTGGTAGCTGTGGATGATGCAAATGATCTAGCATTTGCAATGCACCAAATGGCAACAAATATTCATTTGTATGACTCAACCATTATACGTAACTATTTTTTAGCGAATTTTTCATCAAAGATTGTAGTTGATAAGCTTGACATTTGGTATCATTCAGGTCTCAACACCAATGAACGAACCGATTAATTTCATTTTAACCAACAAGAAGTGAGGCGCGCATGTTTACCAACAAGACGATCTTGATCACCGGAGGAACCGGCTCCTTTGGTAACGCCGTGTTAAAGCGCTTTCTGCACACTGATATTGCCGAAATAAGAGTATTCAGCCGAGATGAAAAAAAACAGGAAGATATGCGCCTTGACCTAAAGAGCGGCAAAGTCAAATTCTATATCGGTGATGTTCGCAAATATGAAAGCGTCAGGGAGGCAATGCATGGTGTTGACTATGTCTTTCACGCCGCCGCATTGAAACAAGTACCTTCATGTGAGTTTTACCCGATGGAGGCGGTACGTACCAACATTCTAGGTACTGAAAATGTCCTGAACGCATCACTTGATGCAAAAGTCAGTAAAGTAATAGTGCTATCTACTGACAAGGCGGTCTACCCAATCAACGCCATGGGTATCTCCAAAGCGATGATGGAAAAACTGATGGTGGCCAAATCCAGAAGGCTCGCCAGCACAGATACCATGCTGTGCGGCACCCGCTACGGCAACGTGATGGCGTCGCGCGGCTCGGTGATTCCGCTGTTTGTCAAACAAATTCGGGAAGGTAGCGTACTGACGGTCACCGATCCAAATATGACCCGTTTTCTGATGTCTCTGGAGGATGCTGTAGACTTGGTATTGTACGCCTATCAGCATGGTACTCAAGGCGACATTTTCGTTCAGAAGGCGCCAGCCTCAACCATTATGGATCTAGCCTTGGCACTACGAGAACTATTTAATGTCGACAATGAAATTCGCATAATCGGCACCAGGCATGGGGAAAAGTTATACGAAACATTGCTGACACGCGAAGAACTTGCCAAGGCAGAGGATTTGGGCAGCTATTACCGAATTGTTCCAGACGACCGCGACCTAAACTATGGTAAATATTTTACAGAAGGGCAAGAACAGATATCACAACTTGAGGATTACAACTCACATAATACAAAACGTCTTAGTGTTTCGGAAATCAAAGAAAAACTGTTGGGCCTATCATATATCCAAGCCGAATTAGGCGGAGGTGTCGGATGCGCTTACTGATATTAGGTGGCGATGGCATGCTTGGACACCAGTTGCTAAAATCTTTGGCTTCGAACCATGAGGTCATGGTGACACTGCGCCAAGACCAAGAGGCGTATAGTTGTACAAATATTTTTTCTGCACACAATTCATTTTTCGGCATCGATGTCCGCAGTTTTGATCGACTAACCGAGGTATGTGCTGACTTCAAACCTCATGCGATTATCAACGCTGTCGGCATTGTCAAACAACGCCCTACCGCCAAGGAAAGCATCCCCAGCCTGGAAGTCAATGCTCTGCTGCCGCATCGACTGGCAGTCTTATGCAAAGTGATGGGATCCCGTCTGATCCACTTCAGCACCGACTGCATATTCTCTGGCAGTAAGGGTAACTACTTGGAGAATGATTCATCAGATGCCGAAGACCTCTACGGTAAGACCAAGTATCTTGGCGAACTGCACGAAAAGCATTGCTTGACTCTGCGAACCTCTATTATCGGATGCGAACTGTTTCGTAAAAAAAGCCTGTTCGAGTGGTTCATGGGGCAAGAAGGTACGATCAAAGGGTTCCGTAAAGCGATATACAATGGTTTCACAACTATTGAAATGGCGAGAATTATTTCAATGATGTTAACTCGACACCCAAACATTAACGGTGTCTGGCATGTTTCCAGTGAACCAATCGACAAGTATGCATTGCTCCAGTTATTCAAAACCAAAACCGGCAAACAGATTGAGATTGTAGCCGACGATAGCTTTGTTTGCGACCGCAGCCTTGATTCAAACCGTTTCAGGAAAACAGTTGGGTACACACCGCCAACTTGGGAAGCAATGATCACTGAGCTGGCAAAGGAGCGCTTGAAATGAAGGTAATGACCATCGTCGGCACTCGTCCTGAAATCATCAAGCTATGCCGGGTAATTGCTGAACTGGATCGCCATGTCGAACATGTTCTGGTGCACACTGGTCAGAATTATGATTATGAGCTGAATGAAATTTTCTTTCAACAATTGGGTATTCGCAAACCGGACCATTTTCTGGAAGCAGCCGGAAAAACTGCGGCCCAGACCATCGCTACCGTAATTGCCCGTGCCGATGATCTAATGGCCGAGATTCAGCCCGATGCACTGTTACTTCTGGGAGATACCAATAGCTGCCTTTCAGTAATCGCAGCAAAAAGGCGCAAGATTCCTATCTTTCACATGGAAGCTGGCAATCGCTGCTTTGATCAGCGGGTGCCAGAAGAGATTAACCGAAAGATAGTTGATCACACCAGCGACATCAACCTAACCTATACCGAGCATGCTCGGCGTTATCTGCTAGCTGAGGGAGTCCGACCAGAGACCGTAATCAAAACCGGCTCTCCAATGAAAGAGGTACTTGACTATTACTTGCCACAGATAGAAGTTTCACAAATCCACAAAGAGCTTACACTGCAGCCAGGCAAATACTTTGTAGTCAGCGCGCATCGTGAAGAAAATGTAGACAATGAATCCAATTTTCGAAACTTACTGGCTTCGCTCAACCGACTAGCACAAGACTACAGCTATCCGGTGATTGTCTCCACCCACCCGCGTACCCGCAAACGACTTGAAACATTAAACGCAAACGATTGTGACCCACTAATCCATTTTATCAAACCGCTAGGATTCTTTGATTATGTCAAGCTTCAGATTGAAGCCAAATGTGTTATTTCGGATAGTGGCACGATTACCGAGGAGGCGTCAATCCTGGGATTCCCGGCGGTCACCATCCGACAGGCCCATGAACGCCCAGAAGGAATGGATGAAGGCACACTGATCATGTGCGGCTTGATCCAAGATAACGTTTTGGATGCAGTCCAGGTGGTAACGGCTCAGCAACAACCGCAGAAACGTCTACGCCTGATAAACGATTATGATACTGATAGCGTATCGACCAAGGTGTTACGGGTCATCCTGAGCTACACCGACTATGTCAACCGGACCGTTTGGTTTAAAACTGATGTTTTAAAATGCTCAACCACCGAGGGTTAAACTGAATGTGTGGTATTGCCGGTATAATTTCGGCTGCTCCAATCTTGCCAGCCCATTGTGTCGGTATGAACAACGAATTGAGGCACAGGGGCCCAGATGATGAAGGATTTGTCCTGATATCAGAGGATATGGCTGTGCCTTTTGGTGGAAAAGATACTGATGTATCGTCATACCGTCTTGATTTTCCCTACAGTCCTGAGCTTGAGATTGGGGTAGCAGATCAGTCGGATTGTTTTCTTGCACTTGGTCATCGGCGACTTTCGATTGTGGATCTTTCACCTCTGGGGCACCAGCCAATGAGCTATGCGGACCGCTACTGGATTGTCTACAATGGCGAGATATATAATCATCTGGAGCTGAGGGCTGAACTGGAAGTACTAGGTTACAAGTTCCGTTCCCATTCAGACACCGAGGTTATTCTTGCCGCTTATGGCTACTGGGGGGAAGACTGCTTATCCCGTTTTAACGGAATGTGGGCCTTTGCTCTGTATGACAGTAAAAAGCAGACCCTGTTTCTGGCACGTGACCGCTTTGGTGTTAAACCCTTGTACTACTGGGTATCTTCTGAAGGAATTCTTGCTTTTGCCTCTGAAATAAAGGCATTTACCGTATTGCCTAGCTGGATACCCAAGGTAAACGGACAGCGGGCCTATGACTTTTTGGTCTGGAATCTGCTTGATCATACTGACGAAACCATGTTTGCCGGAGTCTTCCAGCTACAGGGAGGCCACTGTGTGTTGTTGCAAACAGATACAGCGGCTCGCCAACGTATGACGAAACAGGCTGGAGCAAGACTTAGTGGTATCAGAAAATGGTATAATCTGGATGGCCAGGTGTTTTCAGGCAGTCTGCTTGAAGCCTCAAAACAGTTTCATAGTTTACTTGACGAATCAGTGCATTTGCGTTTGCGTGCTGATGTGCCGGTGGGTTCCTGTCTTTCTGGTGGGTTGGATTCATCATCAATCGTCTGCCTGGCAAATCAGCAGCTTAGACAGCAAAATGCCAGTGAGAATCAGAAAACCTTTTCTGCATGCGCTAGCGTAAAGCGTTTTGATGAACGGGATTTTATTGAAAGCGTTGTTGAGCATACCGGGGTTGAGGCCCATTACACCTACCCTGAAATGGATGGCTTGTTTCCTTTGCTGGATGAAATTACCTGGCATCAGGATGAACCATTCGGCTCTACCAGTATTTATGCCCAATGGTCGGTATTTAAGCTTGCTTCAGAGAATAACGTAAAGGTAATGCTGGATGGTCAGGGGGCTGATGAACAGCTGGCCGGCTATCATAGCTTTTTTGGACCACTACTGGGTGGCCTGTTCAGGCGCGGCAACTGGCTAGAGCTGTTGAAGGAATTCAAAACAATTCATCAGCTTCATGGTTACTCATACAGTTACCTGGCACAACGACTTATTGCTAATTTGCTGCCTTTCTTGAGGCTTAAGGCCGCAGCACTGGTCCGTACACCTGCAGATTCCATCAGCTGGTTGGATCATGAACGGCTTGGCGCGAAACTGATAGATGGTTATGCAGAACTTGCTACTGGCAATGATATAAACTCAACCTCATGCGATCAGTTGACTTCCACAAACTTGCCAATGTTACTACACTGGGAAGACCGGGACTCTATGGCGCACTCCATTGAGTCCAGAGTGCCATTTCTTGATTACCGTCTAGTGGAATTTGTTCTTGGGCTTCCTGATCAGTACAAACTTTCAGGAGGGATCACCAAAAGGGTAATGCGGGAGGGGATGCGTGATATATTGCCTGAAGTAATCCGTACCCGTATGGACAAACTCGGCTTTGTTACGCCGGAAGAGGTCTGGCTAAGAGAAACCGGAACGGCGCAGTTTGAACATCTGACTAGGCAGGCGATTGAGCAGTCAAACGGCATCATAAAGCCTGAAGTGATGGATATTTTTAAGCAGATGGTACATGGCGAGCGCCCCTTTAACTTCTTTATCTGGCGAATTATCTCCTTTGGCAGTTGGCTGAAGCGATTCCAGGTTGCTTGCTAAGTTATGTTTTTGACGAAGTAAACGCTTAAGCTGGAAGGGGTTTGATCGTTATGTCGCACACTGTTCATATCTGCATACTAACCACAGCACACCCCTTGGATGATGTGCGGGTAAATAACAAGTTCGCCCAATCCTTTCGGGATGAAGGTTTTAAAGTGACGTGGGTAGGTCCTGATTATGCTTATTTTGATCACAATAATTACAACAGATACGGGGTTAATTATCAGCTATATCCGCAAGCATCCAGCAGGTTAGGGCGAATCTTCAGCCATAGGTCGGCCTATGAAGCCGCATTGCAGGTTGAAGATGTAGACATATATTACTCACCTGAACCTGATTCAGCTGAGGTGGCTATCAAGTTATCCCGCAAAAACGGTGCAAAGGTTATTTTTGATATTCATGAAGTCTACCACGATGTAATGCTTTCAAGATGGCTCAAGGGATGGGCCTTCAAGGTGCTGCGACCTGTTGCAAGAAAGCGGATTGAACGGACTTGTTCTCGTTGTGATCTGGTTGTGGGCGTAAGTCATGCAGTTTTGGAACCTTACAGCCAAGCAAAAGTCGAGCAGATTATTGTTAGAAGTTGCGCACCGAACTGGTTTGCCAAAGATCCTCCGGCTGATGTTTGTGGAGAAGGACGCACCGGACTCAAGCTGATGCATGGCAAAAGCACCTTGGGCCGCGGTACTACTACGGTTCTGGAGGCGCTTTCACTTGCAAAAGCTGACTCACCAAAACTGAGTGCCATTATGTTCGACACATTTTTGGAAGGATCTGAGGGATTTGGCTCCAATGATTTTCTCCAACAACTTAAGCAGCTTGAAATTGCAGAATTAATTGATTTCCGTAAACCAGTTCCGATGCAGGAAATGCCATCCATACTTCGGTCATGCGACATAGGTCTGATCTCATACAACCGCGCTTTAGGGCTTGAAAGTTTACCAAATAAACTCTTTGAATATATGGCAACTGGATTGGCAATTATTGCCCCCTCGTATTCTGAGGAAATTGCAAAAATAATTAATACTGAACAATGCGGTTTGTTGGCCGACTTTGAAGATCCGGCTTCAATTGCTAATGCAATAAATTATTTATACATTAACCGGGAAAAATGCCGGGAGATGGGCAAAAGGGCTCGAGAAGCCTTTCTGAAAAGGCACAACTGGCAAGCTGAAATTGTGCCGCTGATCAAGAAAATACGCACTTGGTGTCCACAGACATAAGAGGTAACGGAGACACAATGGCACATTTCATTAAATCCGCTTTGAACAGCATCAGAAACTTCCTGCTTTTCAGGGTTCACTACCGCTGGGTCAAGACCGGAACTAATGTGCACTGTCAGTATAGCACCCGTTTCTGGTCGCCACACAGACATTCTGTCCTTGGTAATAATATCGGTATCGGCCACAACTGCCATTTTCTCTGCGATATTGAAATTGGAAATAAGGTTCTGGTAGCTTCTGAATGCTCGTTTCTTAACTCTGATGACCACAATTACAAGGTGATTGGCAAGACTATGTGGGATTCTGGCAGGGGGGATAAGCATAAGATTATCATTCGCGATGATGTATGGATCGGCCAAGGGGCAATGTTGCTTTCGCCTGTGGAGATCGGTAGGGGAGCTATCGTTTCTGCCGGCAGCGTAGTAGTTAAGGATGTTCCGCCATACGCCATTGTTGGAGGAGTGCCAGCAAAGGTAATTTCATGGAGATTTACCCCCGAGGAGATAGCTGAGCATGAAAGCATTCTGATCGCCTTTGGCGAAATGAAGGAGTGTGAACGTACAGCTCAGGTTGCAAAAGGCTGATCTGTTTTATGTCACAGATTTTCATCATCAGCGCTATTTACCCGCCTGAACCACAAGTCTCTTCCAGGATGAGCCATGACCTGGCAAACCATCTTGCAGAGCAAGGTCATAGAGTCACGGTACTTTGTCCTCAACCATCACGTCCGGCAAGCGCAAATTACAGCCAATATAGCAAAGAAGGTGTGGAACTAATATCTACTGAGGGGGATGTTCGGGTTGTTAGACTGCCGTCTTTTGCATCTCCGGAGTCGCGCCTGTTGCCCCGCCTTTGGGAAAGCTTCTGTTTTGGTCGGTATGTTATCCGCTATCTGGTCCGTCTCTCAATCCGTCCTGATGTAATTTATATGAATGCCTGGCCAGTTGCATCGCAGATTATGATAGCTCATTATGCGAAGCAGCATTCTATTCCGCTGGTAACTCAGGTTATGGATATATACCCTGAAGCACTTACAGGTAAGCTACCGAGTCTAATCCGGTCTTTTGTAGATTGGCCCTTTAAAAAACTCGACACGAGGGTGGCAACTGCAGCCTCTGCAGTAATTGTAATCTCGGAAAGCATGAAAAATTTCTACAATTCAAATCGTGGCATACCACACGAAAAGATTTTCAACATACCAACCTGGCAGGATGATTCCATCTTTAACAGCAACCCGTCAAGATCGGCCTGCTGCAAAAAATATGGCATTCCAGAACAGATTTTCACTTTTATGTACTTGGGAAATATAGGGCCTGTGGCTGGGGTAGACTTTTTGATCCGTAGCTTTGCTGAAGCAGCACTACCTGATGCACAGCTGGTTATTGCTGGGGATGGGACAGCCAAGGCCGGTTGCCAGGAGCTTGTGAAACAGCTCAAACTTGGCAATGTCTATTTTGTATCTGACCCTGATGTAACAAATGTACCTTTGTTGCAAGCAATGGCAGATGTATGTATGCTGCCAATGAAGCGCGGCACCGGAAACAGCTCGATTCCATCCAAACTGCCTGCTTACATGTTCTCGGCCAAACCTGTGATTGCAACTGTTGACCCGGAAAGCGACACTGCCAACTCTGTAATCAAGGCTGAATGCGGATGGGCCGGCAACGCTGAGGATACTAGCTGGTTGGCCAATACCATGCAAGCAGTTGCTTCAATGCAGCCAGAACAACTGAAGGCGGTCGGAATGAGGGGGTACCAGTACGGTATTAAATTTTTCTCTAAGATTTCTGGCGTTAATAGCTTGGCGAAAGTAGTATCTAAATTGGCATCTCACCTCTGAAAAATCTCTGAACCTTTGGAGAATTTATGCTCAAAAAGCTATACCTTTCGCCATTAGGAATCGTAATCTCTGCCGTTATGAACCTTTTGGGAGTGCTGCAGAGACCGTTCATGGTATATGGTTTCTTAAACCGCTGCACCAACAGGTTTAACAAATATACACGGATAAGTTCCACCGCAGTAATCATTGACAAAAAGCAGCTGGATATTGCTGACCATACCTGGGTGTGGCATCACAGCATACTGGATGCCAGCAACGGCATCTCAATCGGGAAGGGCTGTCAGATCGGGGCCTGGGTGGGCATATTTACCCACGGAAGCCACTTGGCCGTCAGGCTACTTGGAGAAAAGTATATCTACTTTGAAAAAGATGAGCGGATCGGCTATCAACGCGGGCCTGTTTCAATTGGTGAATACACCTTTGTCGGTGCAAATGCGCTTATCATGCCGGGCGTATCCATCGGCAAAGGCTGCCTTATCGGGGCAGGGGCAATCGTGTCAAAATCAATTCCTGATTACTCTATTGTATCCGGGAATCCTGCTGAGATTATAGGTGACACCAGAAAGCTTGATAGGAAATATTTCAAGAATGAACTGGTTCAAAAAAACTATTATGATCCCTCTGTGATTGAAATTTGGTTGGCAGAGCGCACTGCGAAAGCAGCTGGTGAGTCACCATCAGAAGCATGATGTTTTAACAGAAATTCCTATCTAATTAATGCATATTCGCCAAGGAACTAATCATGAGTTTTCTCCCCTTTGCCCTACCGGATATCTGTGAAGATGAAATCAATGAAGTACTTGATTCTCTCCGCTCTGGTTGGTTGACCACCGGTCCCAAAACAAAACGGTTTGAAGATGATTTTGCTTCTTTTGTAGGCAGCGGGTGTGAAGCCATCGCCGTAAACTCCGCAACCGCTGGCCTGCATCTTGCTCTTGAAGCCGTTGGGATCAGCCAGGGTGATGAAGTGATTACAACGCCCTATACTTTTACGGCAACAGCTGAGGTAATTCGTTACTTGGGGGCTGATCCCGTTTTAGTTGATATTGATGCAGCCACTTTTAATATCGATGCCTCAAAAATTGAAGCTGCCATTACATCCCGCACTAAAGCAATTGTCCCGGTACATTTTGCAGGTCTGTCATGCGATATGCAGGCTATACTCTCAATTGCGCATAAGCATAACCTAAAGGTGGTAGAAGACGCTGCCCACGCCCTGCCCACTACCTGCAACGGTAAATTGATCGGTGCACTTGAAAGTGATGCTGCCGTGTTCAGCTTTTATGCCACAAAAACCATTACTACCGGCGAGGGGGGCATGGTGGTAACCCACTCTCCTGAGTTGGCCAAGCGCTGTCGGGTAATGAGATTGCACGGTATTAGTCGTGATGCCTTTGATCGATACACATCCACAAAGCCTGCCTGGCATTACGAAGTAGTTGCCCCCGGCTTTAAGTACAATATGACCGACATTGCCGCATCGCTTGGCATCCATCAGCTTAAGAAAGCCAAAGTTTTCCAGCAGAAGCGAAGCCAGATGGCTGCCAGATACGATTCTGCCTTTTATGAATTGCCATTGACACTACCTCCACATGCTCCTGATAGCGACACACATGCCTGGCATCTTTATGTTATTCGCCTGACTGATGAGGCACCTGTCAAGCGAGACCGATTCATCGAGTTAATGGCTGAAAAAGGGATCGGCTGCAGTGTGCATTTTATTCCTCTACATCTGCACCCGTACTGGCGGGATCTGTACAGGCTTAAGCCGGAGGATTTTCCTAATGCCCAGAAGGGATTTGAGCAGGCTGTCAGTCTGCCGCTATATACTAAAATGTCTGCAGAAGACCAACAGCGCGTCATCCAGGCTGTCAAAGAAATCCTGATATGCTAGCAAAGCGCCTTTTTGACCTGTTTTTCACCATACCGGGTCTATTACTACTTGCTCCAGTTATGGCCTCCCTTGCCATCTGGATCAAGCTGGACTCGGAAGGGCCTGTTTTTTTTCGCCAGGAGCGGGTGGGACGACTAGGCAGGTCGTTTAGGATTTATAAATTCAGAACCATGTGTCTAAATGCCGAGGCTAAAGGGCGTCAAATAACTGTGGGTAATGACCCGCGAATAACTAGATCTGGTTTTTTCTTGAGAAAGTACAAGCTGGACGAGTTACCTCAACTGTTAAATGTTTTTATAGGCGAGATGAGTCTGGTCGGCCCTCGGCCAGAAGTTCCCAGATACGTAGCAATGTATCCTGAAAAAACTCGCCAGATTGTACTTTCTGTACCACCTGGAATAACTGATTTTGCATCTATTGAGTACAAGGATGAAAATGATATTCTGGGATCAGCCGTAGATCCTGATAAGGCTTACGTTGAGGAGATCTTGCCAGCTAAACTTGAATACTGTCTGCGATATGTGCAGACACGGTCCTTAAAGCTTGATTTCATGCTTATAGTTAAAACCATCAGAAAAATTTTTCTCTAATTTGGATTCCATGAAAATGACTAAATCATTGACCACGAAAAAGCTTGCCAGCTTTGTAGCGACTCTTTTCAGTGCCAGTGGACTATTCTGGTGTCTGCTATTTCCTATAGCAAAAGCCCCCTCAAATATAGCGGCTGTTCTGATAACACTGATGGCACTGCTTACATTAGTATCCAGAATGAAAACCAGCAGCGTCAATCCACTTCAAGAAACAAATACTATTGCAGCCTTGCTGCTGATGCTCTTGCCAGCTATCTGGTTCTTGCATCCTGGCCCCGGTCCCTATGGCGCCTATTTGAAGGATACACTTTTCGGCCTTTACATGTTGGCCATGGCCTTTTGGGCTAGAAACCATCCTGATTTGTTGCCAAAGGCCGTGTATCTGCTTCTTGCAGGCACCGTGTTCTCTGCAAGTATGTCTTTGATGCAACACTTTAGTCTAATCCCGCAAAAAGATGCCGGGGCATCTTTAGGGCTTCATAATGGCTCGCTCACCGGTGCTTTTTCTCTTCTACTCGTTTTTGCTGCAGGCATTCTCACGTTTCTACTTCGCAAGTCACCGACCCTGCCTGCAAAGGCAATGGCCAGCATCGGCCTATTAATCTGCATTGCCGATCTGTTTCTGGTCGTGCCTGGAAGAACTGGTTATTTTGCATTCCTTGTCATGTCAGTATTCATGATTTACAATCTATACAAACTCAACCGTTTTTCAGCCGTAATTATGGTGTTTATAGTCATGGTTTTCGTGCTTAACTCATCAGTTTTCAAGCAACGCATAGTTGCTGGCAAGTCAGATCTACATCTGTACAGTGGAGGAGTCGTTACCACTTCAATGGGGGCTAGATTTGAGATGTGGAAAGTATCCTGGCACAATTTTACAGAAAACCCATTGATCGGCGCAGGCACAAATGGATTTGGCCCTCGTTGGATGAAAGAAGGATATAGCAAAAATCCATACGCATTTAACAACCCGCATAGCACATACTTTCACGTATTGGGTAACTACGGGTTTGTCGGTTTTTCTGTTCTGATTTTCTTCTTTTGGCGTCTTGCTGTTACAGCCTGGCTTTTTAGAGGCACTCTGGTGGGAGCCGCAATTGGGTCATTTTTGATTATTTTAGCAGTCGGGAGCCTTACAAATACAATGCTTACCGGCGATTTCTATCTGGGATGGTTATCAATTATTGCTGGTATGTCCTGCGGTATCAAAATTAAAGAGATCCGAAAATCTGACGTAGGGGATATTGTTTGAAGTTCACTCCTAATAGCTTTTTCAGGCGCAGACGGCTCCTAGTATTTGGATTAGATGTCATCTTAATCGGGCTGTCATTTTTTGCTGCCTTTTTACTGCGGTTTGATTTTAGTGTCCCGTCAGAACTCCGCTCATTATTTGAGCAAGGTTTGCTTATTTCGCTACTGGTTAAGCCAGTTGTTTTCCTTCTCTCTGGTCTGTACCGCAGCCTCTGGCGCTATGCCTCTTTGCAGGATGGTGTAGAGATTGCCAAGGTTGTGACCGCTTCCTCCGTTATTTCAGGTTTCTTATTGATGTACCTGCGTCACTTCGCACCGTATCCGCGTTCAATATTTATTCTTGACTGGTTTCTGTTGCTGGCGTTGATAGCGTCAAGCCGTCTTGTATGGCGTGTCTATCGCGAGACAGTAATCATGCCTCGCCGGAATATGGCTGGCCAACGTACGCTTATTGTTGGTGCCGGAGAGGCTGGTAGTCTGCTTCTGAAGGAGATCCGTCGCCAGCAAGATTTTGCCTTTAGCGTTGTAGGGTTTGTTGATGATGATCCGCAAAAAGCTGGTATGAAGTTGCACGGCGTTGCGGTTCTTGGGACAACAAAGCAGCTTGCAGCGCTGATCAGCTCGCACTCGGTTGAAGATGTCATTATCGCCATACCAACTGCGGCAGGCAATGCAATGCGGGATATTGTCAGGTCTTGTGAACACTGCAAGGTGCGTTTCAAGACGTTGCCTGCAATTAGCGATATTATTGAAGGGAAAATATCGGTTTCACAGATTAAAGATGTGGACATTTGTGACCTGCTGGGACGTGATCCGATCGAGCTTGATCAAGAGGCGATCAGAAATTATTTGGAGGGCAAACGGGTGTTGGTGACCGGTGCTGCTGGCAGTATCGGTAGCGAGATCTGTCGGCAGGTTGCTCGTTATAGTCCTGCAAAACTGGTGTTGTTAGACAGTGCAGAGACGCCGCTCTATCATATCGAGAAAGAACTGACAGAGGTCTGGCCTGCTATGCGGCTTGCACCGGTGTTGGCGGATGTTCGGCAGGCAGGACGTTTGGATTATGTTTTTGAAACTTTTTTGCCTGAAGTTGTCTTTCATGCAGCAGCCTATAAGCATGTGCCAATGATTGAATACAATCCGGTTGAAGCGGTGACCAACAACATACTGGGTACCCGTGTGTTGGCTGAAAAAGCTAGCGCGTTCAGGGTTCAGAACTTTGTTATGATATCAACTGACAAGGCTGTGAATCCTACGAATGTCATGGGGGCCAGCAAGCGAGCGGCCGAGCTTTATGTGCAAGCTCTGGCACGAAAGAGCCAGACTCACTTTACAACGGTGAGATTTGGTAATGTCTTGGGCAGTAATGGCAGTGTTATCCCACTCTTTAAAGAGCAGATAGCTGCTGGCGGGCCAGTGACTGTTACCCATCCAGATGTCATCCGCTATTTTATGACCATTCCCGAGGCGAGTCAGTTAGTGCTGCAAGCCGGGTGTATCGGCAACGGTGGTGAGATATTTGTACTTGATATGGGGAAACCGGTGAAAATTGTTGATCTGGCTGAAGAGCTGATCAGCCTTTCTGGATTAACCCCCCATGAAGATATTGAAATCGTTTTTACGGGACTTCGACCGGGTGAAAAGCTGTACGAAGAGCTACTGGTGGCCGGTGAAGGAGTCAAGCCGACAGCGCATCACAAGATTAAGGTGCTGGAATCGGTTGTATGCGACCTTGAAGCTGTCACTGTGGCAGTCGACAAACTGAAACTGGCTGCCGCTAGTGCAGATACCCGGGAGGTTATGGACTCGCTAAAACAACTGGTGCCCGAGTTTTCCCCCCAATACGCCCCTGACTCTGTCACACAAACACTACGGAAGCTCAGACCGGATATAGCTGTTGAATAACCCAAATCAAGAATCGGTTGCCTTATTTGGGGTATGGAAAATGTGTTTTTCGGCTGACGTAAAACAGCTTTGATTCATAACGTGCTTATTTTACAATGTAAATCTATAATTTCTGCCTTTGGCACGACTTCT
>JAJTBI010000070.1 GCA_021286935.1 Geobacteraceae bacterium | reverse complement strand
TGTGACGGATGATCCCCTGCAGCAGGTCCGTATCATAGTTGGAACGTACCCCCTGCATCACGGTGGTAATCCGCTCCAGCCCCATGCCAGTATCCACAGCCGGCTTGGGCAGTGGATGCAGCACACCGTCAGTTGTGCGGTTAAACTGCATAAAGACGTTGTTCCAGATCTCCATGTAGCGGTCGCAATCGCAGCCCACGGCACAGTCCGGTGAACCACAGCCCACCTCCGGGCCATTATCCCAGAAGATCTCGGTACAGGGACCGCACGGGCCAGTGTCCCCCATGGACCAGAAGTTATCCTTTTCACCAAAGCGGTAGATCCGCTCGCGGGGCACCCCTTCCTGCTGATGCCAGATGTCGGCTGCCTCATCATCATCGGTATAGACTGTCACATACAGACGGCTCTTATCCAACCCCAGATCCTTGGTCAGAAACTCCCAGGCAAAGGCAATCGCCTCTTTCTTGAAGTAATCACCAAAAGAGAAGTTGCCCAGCATTTCAAAGAAGGTATGGTGCCGCGCTGTCCGCCCCACATTTTCAAGGTCATTGTGCTTGCCACCGGCCCGGACGCATTTCTGGGAAGAGGCGGCCCGATAGTAGCCCCGGTCCTCCATCCCCAGGAAGCAGTCCTTAAACTGGTTCATACCGGCATTGGTAAACATTAGAGTCGGATCGTTCTGGGGAATCAGCCCTGAGCTGCCCACCACAACGTGCCCTCTATCCTCAAAATACTTCAGAAAACGTGCGCGAATTTCATTACCGGTCATGTACTATTTTCCTTCCTGAACGGATCGACGTTTATCAGCTGACGGCAGGTCAGTGGGCAGCCAGGTTTCAATATAGCGGCCATTTTCGTCGATTTTATTAATATAGCGTTTCACCTCGCCGGTCTGGGTGTCCAGCAGAAACACGGCTTGATGAACATAGGTTTCCTTACGTTTCAAGTCAAATGTGGTGTAACTCCCTTGAAACAGGGAGAAACGCCCTGTCTCGTGGCTTGGGCTTGGAGCAGCGGCAGCACTGATGGGACTATTCAAAGCCGCAAGCAACACAATCACGAACGCCAGACAGACACCTGCCAACTTGTCATATCGTTGCATGGTACCTCCTATTCAACCACCAGCACTGCTGAAGGTTCACTTTCCAAGCCATCGGCGTCCTCTGCGGTCACATACAGTTCCAACCTGCCTGAGTCAGTGTTTCTCCACTCAGGGGTATCCACTGTTATCAGCCTCTGCCAGCCCATCAGACCTTTTTTGTAGATCTGATACCGTCTGATATCAGCTTCTGCAGATTTTTGCCAACTGACAAGACAGGTTGTCTTGTCTTTTAATTGCACCCCTACCACCTGCTTCGGCAATGCCTTCGTGGTCGCATTGGCACGTGCACTCAAGGGACTGATTGCTCCACCTGCATTAAAGGCGGCCACAACGTATGAATAGGCTGTCGCATCTTTAAGCGGCTCTTCACCATCGCGGTAAGAACGTGCATCACCAGGCAGAGTTGCTATTTTAGCAAGTTTTTCCTGGCCCGGCTCTCCCCGATACAGATAAAAACCACTCAGTTCATCATCAGGCACGGAATTCAATTCCCAATGCAGGGAGACCCGCCGAGGCTCCCCTTGGGTTGCCGTCAGTCTTAACGGTGTCGGGGGCAGATCTCGCGTCATAGCTGAAACCTCGCCAGATACGCCGCCTACCCCCTGTTCCTTGCTGATTGCTACAATTCGATACCAATACTGAGTCTTATCAGCCAGACCGGCATCCAGGTAGCTGGTTGTCTGGCGGTCATTAACGGTTGCCAGTTCCTGATACGGTCCTTCCTTACTAAGGGCCCGCTGGAGTTTGTAGCCGCTTACGCCGACAAAAGGATGAACCTGCCAGCTGAGCGGTACCCGCCGGACCTTACCACCTACTGCAGTCAGACCGCTGGTTGCTGGCGGCGTTGTCAACGAAAGCTGAACCGACTGTTCACTTTCAGCGCCTGCCTGATTATAGGCGGTCATGGTGTACAGATACGTGGCACCATCCTGCAGCCCCTGGTCACGAAAGCCGGGCTGATCGTCCGCGACTCTGGCAATCGGAATAAACTCCTTTTCAGCTGCTGAACGCCGGTAGATCCGTACACCTTTCGGCAAGGTCCTTTCATCAGCTCCGGTACAGGGGCGTTGTCGCCAGCTCAGAACTGCTCCACCAAGAACGGGTTCAATATTCATAAAGATCGGAACAGCAGGAGCAACCGAGGTCGCGCCGCGTACAACGGCAGTTGGCTCACTGGCCATGCCGTTTTGCCCAACAGCGGTCACCCGGTAATAATAGGTCTCATTCAGCCGCAGCTGTTCATCACTGTAACCTGGTTCAGTCACCGTACCTACGGTCGTAAACGCTCCCTGGGGCTCATTGGCCCGCAAGACCATATAGCCAACGACACGTTCTGGGGTGGAATGTTTCCAGCGCAGGCGAATTGCGTTGGTTGAGCCGACTGCTTCAAGGGCCATGGCAGAGGCAAGCGGCCTAGACGCCTCTGAACCCGAGACAGGCTCAGTAGATCCCTGTGCAGCCTGACGAATACGCAGCGCCAACTCTTGCAGCAATCGTGGTGCGTCTCCTTCACTAACCTGCAGTTTTTCAGTCAAAACCACCCGCTGACCACGCAAACCGAGTACACTAAGCTCCATCAACAGACCCTGCGACCGGGTTGCCACTGTTCCGCTGACCAAAAACTCGACACCCAAACGTGTCCCCAAACGCTGCAGCTCGGTAGCAGACAACGAATCAGATCGAACCCCTTCCAGATCCATGGCTGACTCAAGCCGTTTACGTTCTGTAACCTCAAATGAACCACTCCGCTCCAGCTCGTTCAACAGCACCGTGGTCAAATATTCAGTAACCGCCATGGCCTCGATTGTTCTAGCTACAAACGGCACACAGCCCAGCCTTGCCTTCAAGCGTTGCTCTGAGGCCGCTGCAGAGTCTATCTGCAAGCAGACCAGCAGCAGAGCAATAAGCCCGCTCAGCAGATAGACATATGATTGTTTGATGGTGTTAGCGGCTTCCATGCCGTTGTTCTCCACGATCTGGGTTACGGTCGCTCAACTGCCTGCAGGTACTGTTCAATACCTGTCTTGGCCTGAGCAGTTACCTGGCTGGCAACATGTTTCACCTCTTCCGAAACAATGGCATCCATGTAACGTTCAACCACCTGATCGCCCCCGCCTTTTTTACTCAACAGTTCAGCGGCCTGAAGATAGCTGGCCTGACGATTCTGAAAGCGCGTAAGCACCAGACGTCCCAGCTCCGCGATTCCCTCATCAACGGCCTTCTCAAGCAAGACGGCATCAGACGGCAACTCCATAGGATCAAAGGGGATATTGGCAAACTCAACCCCTTCTGAAAACTTATCCTCTGCCTCTTTACGACTCTTGATGGTAGTCGTAATCACCACTTCCCCGGACTCCACGTCAATCACCCGGAATGAGAGCGCAACGTTGGCGGTTTTCTTGTGGGTACCGACCTTGTATTTAATGGTTTCCCGGATCTCTTCCTTCATCAACGCCGGAGGGGCGAGAGCCATCTCCTTCTCGCTGGGAGACGGATGGCTTAAGAGCCAACTCTGGTAAGCCGGATTCGGAACCTGCTTGGTGGCTACCACCACATTAACCATCTTTGACCCTTCTTCAGCGCTCTTTTCTACGTTGTACTGCAATACGCTGCCAAAGATAAAAATGTCCGTCCCTTTAAGCTTGCCCGTTTTCTTTGCACTTTCAATATCATAGAGACCAGCCTGACCAAACTCGATCTCTTTGATGATGGCCCCCAGCACGTCCCTGGCAAGGATCTTGACATCACTGCTGGCATTCCTGGTCATATAGGAAAGCAGGCTGTCAGTTACCAGTTTACCGGCATCAGTGCTATTGGTTGGGGGAGAAAAATCCATCACTGCAATCTTCTTAACGACCCGTTGACGCAATTTGTCCTTCAGAGCCTGCAACCGTTGCTGGCTTTCCCGGTCACCACCACTCAGACGGATCGACAGATCGAGCCAGTACCAGGCATTGCCCAGCAAACCGGCTGCCTCCAGTTCCTGAGACTTTGCAACCATTTCAGCGGTAAGTTGCTTGCGAAGGTCAGTTCCTTCTGCTTCTTTCATTAGCGCTGGTGAAAACTGGACTCCAGCCTGTAGTGACAGGTAGGCACTATAGAGCTGCTTCTTACTGGTCTGCACCATCCCCTGCTGGAGCATCTTCTGAGCGCCCTGCCGCATCAGTTCCGTCATTTTGACCTGCAGCTGCTGGTCCGGGTTCAGCAACTGGGCCTTGCGGAGATACGCAGCCGCCTGCAGCCAGTTCTGCTGTTTCGCACATTGCTCAGCCTTACCAAACCAGGCAGCGGCGGTATTTTTCGCCTTACTATCCTTCAATAGCGAGGCGATCTGTTGATTGTTTGGCTGAATCAGCAACGCCTGTTCCAGATTGGCAACCATGCCGTCAAGATCATCTTCAATCCGCAGCCGTTCAGCCTCCTTCAGATAGTAGCCAAGTGCGGCGCTCTCGGTCTGGGGTAACTTGATGATAAGATCCAGATAGCCTGGATAAAACTGCCGGATCTCCCGCAGTTTGTTGACCGCTGTTGGCCAGTCTTTCAGTTCCGCTGCCTTGGCTGATGCGGCATAGGACTGTTCAGCCCGCTTCAGCATGGTGTCCATCTGTGATTTAACGGTTCCAGCCAGGATCTTGGCCTCGCTGCTGCCCGGATCGGCCTTGAGCGCCTTGTCTACATCCAACTGTGCCATACGCAACTGTTCATATGTCAGCGCACCCTGCAGCCGCTTACGTCCCAGCTCAACAAAACGCGCAGCAGCAGATGACCGTGCATTGGCCAATGTTGTACGATATTCCTGATTATCCTGCTCTTTGGTAATGGCATCCTCATAGAGGGTAATCGCCTCATCAACCCGTCCCTGGCGTTCCAGCTGCCGACCGAGCTCAAAGCTTTCCTTGCCGGGCGTATTGCAGCCGGCAAGCAACACTACTATGCTAAGCACCAGCAATATCCGTTTCATCGTGTATGCCCTCCTTCAGTAGGACAACTCTGCCATTCAGCTTTTAGCTGCCCAGCAGAATAACCGATAATTTTCAAGGAAGCCCCTTCCGGCCTCAATGTCGCCAGCCCGTCAATCACATCTTTAAAACCGCCCGTCACTTCAAGGTCCAGGCGAAGCTGCTGATCCCGATAGCCACGGTCATGCACCTCTTCGATCTGTCCCACCTGCTCCTTCAAGGCATCCTGTAAACGTCTGATATCAGCATGGGGGATCATACTCACGGTCATATGCAGTGTTCGTAAACCGGTCAGTCGCTTGGTCCAGGCTGCAAGCATCTGACGCTGCAGCCCCACGCTCAACTCCGCGGCAGCCTTTTCAAAGGCCTCAGCAGTTGCGGTTGCCGGGTTAACGTGCAAGGCCTGCTGGGTTGCGGTTACGGTAGCCAGCAGTTCCCCGCTATCTACTTCAATTGCACGGCAGGTAACCGTCACCTGTACCGGACGCAGATTGGTGCCACTTAAGGCAGAGGTTGACCGTGCAACCGCCTGACCGACAATCACTATTTCAGCTCCACCGGCTGCAGCGGCCCGTACTACGGCAGCAGCATGATCTCCCGGTTGTTTGACCTTCTCATGCTCCACTGCCAGCATGGCCTGACGATCCACCAAGGCATAGCCCCGCTTGCCCAGGCTTGCAAGCAGACTATTTTCCACCACACCACCCGGCATGGCATCCCCATAGCCGTTCTGCTCCATCACCACGACTGCAATCCGCGGTTTTCCCATCTTTCGGATCAACAGACCGGCATCATCCAGCCCCTGTTCGAGTTTATGACGGGAGACCGAGGCAAAAATCGAAAGCCGGTAAGCATCCGCCTCTACTTTCTCCCCAACAACACGGTATGTTTTGATAAATCCACGGCTTTTAGAAAAGATTTTATCATTCAGCAGCTCTGCATCTTTGACCACTGTTTTTGATTCAAGGGCAACGCCCACCACCTGTTCAACAGCGCGCCTGAATGCATTCTGCAAGGCGGCTTCACGGGCCAGATCCTTACGTCCTCCCACAATACTGGCGTACCCTTCAACCTCAACACTGCCACCAGACTGATCTGCAGCAGCCAGCCCCTGCGACAGGACCAGTACCAAAAACAGCACACAGCACCACCCTGCTACGACAGATACTGCGGATTGAACTGTTGTACTTGTCACTGGCCCCTCCTTTTCTAGCCGACCACACCAAAAACATCAGCTAGTACTCTTTCCTGCCCAACAGCTGCCGGATCATATCGCTTCCATATCCCCTGCGCTGTAAAAAACCAGCGATCCGACGTCGCTGACGATCATCTGCCACCTGCGGATTGAAACCGTTATAGCGGCGTTCAATCAGCTCTCTGGCGCGAACAAGATCATCTCCGTCATCAGGGGCATCCTGTAGCACCTGTTCAACCAGTTCTGCATCAACCCCCCGGCGACGCAACTCCTGCCTCAACCGATAGCCCACATAGCGCCCGTTTTGCCGGGCTGTAGCAACAAAACGCTCAGCGTACCGCTGGTCCTGCAGATAGCCTTCCGAGATTAGTCTACCAACCGCTGCTTGTGTTTCTTCAGCAGAAAACCTTTTCATCTGCAGCTTTCGGCTTAAAGCGGCACAGGTGTAATCCTGTCCGGTCAGCAGCCTGAGCGCCGCCAGATAGCAATCGCTGGACTGCCTAGAATCGGTCAACGTTGATCTTATCCTCGTTCAGCACCTCTTCCAGCTTCTCTTCCTTGTGGTCAAAGTTATCCCAGGTTGCATCGGAGGTCGATGAAATACCAGACACCTTAAGGGCAAAGTCATCCGGGTTGGAACTCTGGCGCAGCGCCTCTTCGTAGGTGATCAGCTTTGAGGTGAACAGCTTCATCAAGGACTGATCAAAGGTCTGCATGCCGTAAGAGACAAAGCCCTGGGCAATGGCATCCTTGATCTGCTTGGTCTTGTCCTTGTCGTCAATACACTCTTTGACCCGTGCCGTACCCAGCAACACCTCAACCGCAGGCACCCTGCCCTTGCCATCTGCCCGAGGCACCAGACGCTGGGAGATAATCCCCTTGATGATACTGGCCATCTGAATCCGCACCTGCCGCTGGTGGTACGGAGGAAAGACCGAGATGATCCGGTTGATGGTCTCCGGCGCATCCATGGTGTGCAGGGTGGACATAACCAGGTGGCCGGTCTCTGCGGCGGTCATAGCAGTCTCAATGGTCTCGTAATCCCGCATCTCACCCACCAGAATAACATCCGGATCCTGACGCAGGGCACCTTTCAGCGCACTTGAGAAGGTTGGAGTATCGGTACCCACCTCGCGCTGGCTGATAATGCACTTGTTGTCCCGATGCAGAAACTCCACCGGGTCCTCAATGGTGATGACATTACAGGTCCGGTGGTTGTTAATATGGTCAATCATAGCAGCCAGGGTGGATGACTTACCGGAACCGGTGGTACCGGTTACCAGGATCAACCCCCGTTCTTCAGCGCAGAGTTTTTTCAACACCGGAGGCAGGTTCAACTCCTCCATAGTAGGGATCTTCATTGAGATAGCCCGGAATACCAGTGCAATGGTCCCCCGCTGTCGATAGCAGGCCACCCGAAAACGCCCCAGGCCCGGCACTGCATAAGCCATATCCACCTCGGAGTTTTCCTCAAAGATCCTCCGCTGGCGGTCATTCATCATCATGTTGGCAATGCTGCTCACCACATCTGGAGCAAGCCGCTGGGCATTGGGAATCGGATGCAGCTTACCGTCAATCCGGACAATCGGCGGCAGACCGGTCTTGATATGAACATCCGATCCACGGGCCTTGACAGCAATGGTAAGAATTTCGTTCAGCTCCACGGGATACCTCCGAAATCCTGCTTGGTATTATTCTGCTTTTTCTTCTTTGGGAGATGGTTTGATCAACTCCATCAGCTTGGCTTCGATCTCGGCCAACATGACCGGATTTTCCTTCAGGAACTGCCGTGAATTTTCGCGCCCCTGACCGATCCGCTCTTTGTTGTAGGAGAACCAGGCACCGCTCTTGTCGATGATATTGCGGTCTACCGCCAGATCCAGTACATCACCGGTACGGGAGATACCTTCACCGTACAGAATGTCGAACTCAGCCTCTTTAAACGGCGGTGCCACCTTGTTCTTGACAACCTTGACCCGCGTACGGGAACCGATCACCTGATCCCCCTGTTTAAGAGTAGCAATCTTGCGAATATCCAGACGAACCGAGGCGTAGAACTTCAGCGCATTACCACCGGTAGTGGTTTCAGGATTACCGAACATCACGCCAATTTTCATCCGGATCTGGTTAATAAAGATCACGCAGCAGTTGGATTTAGAGATGATACCGGTCAGCTTACGCAGTGCCTGTGACATCAGGCGGGCCTGCAGACCAACATGGGAATCACCCATCTCACCCTCAATCTCCGCCTTAGGCACCAAAGCGGCAACCGAGTCAATCACCAGCACATCAATGGCACCACTACGCACCAGGGTTTCAGCAATTTCAAGCGCCTGCTCACCGGTATCCGGCTGGGAAACCAGCAGGTCATCGGTCTTTACCCCCAGCTTACGGGCATAGTTAATATCCAGGGCATGCTCAGCATCCACAAATGCCGCAATACCACCGCCTTTCTGGGCTTCAGCCACAATATGCAGGGCCAGCGTGGTCTTACCTGATGATTCAGGACCATAGACCTCAATTACACGGCCACGGGGCACGCCACCCACCCCCAGGGCCAGGTCAAGGGAGATGGCACCGGTGGAGATTGACTCAACACCCGGCAGCACTTCGTCATTGCCAAGACGCATAATGGCGCCTTTGCCGAACTGTTTTTCAATCTGGGAAAGGGCCAACTCTATGGCCTTATTTTTATCACTCACAGGAGTACCTCCTTGGTACGGAAAAGATTGGAAAGAGTTGCGAAAGGTACCACATCAAAACAGCTAGCGGCAAGCTAATTTGGGCAAATTCAGGCCATTTCAGACAGCATAAGTCGCTTTTTAAGCATTAAAAGCCCCTTTTCAACGGTCTGTTGCCGGATGGCAGCACGGTCGCCATCAAAGTGACACCGGATAACCTCGCAACCATCCTGAGCAGCAAGGGCAATATAAACTGTGCCAACCGGTTTTTCGCTGGTACCACCATCCGGCCCGGCAATACCGGTTACCGCCAGAGACAGATCACTGCCGATCGCCTTGCGTGCCCCTTCAGCCATGGCCCGGGCAACCGCTTCGCTCACCGCACCATACTGTTCCAGAAGAGTGCTGGAGACCTGCAGTAACTGCTGCTTCACCTCATTGGAGTAGGCTACAACGCCGCCCTTGAACCAGGCAGAACAGCCGGGGACATCAGTCACACGGGCTGCAATCATCCCACCAGTGCAAGATTCAGCTAGGGCCAAGGTCATCCCGGAGTCCAGAAACAGTGCTGCCAGCTCCTGATCAGCAACCATGGCCATACTCCCTGCAGACAATCTGCTGCACCTCACGCAATGCCAACCCCTGCTCACGGGCGATCCTGCAGCAATCATCATATTCTGGCTTACTACCATGCGGACTGCTCTTAAACCTCACTACCCCCAACGAAGTCTGGCACTCCTCCACTCGACGCTGCTGTACATATCGTTGCAACTGCTTCACCCGTACCCCCAAGGTACCGGTTTCCTTCATCACCAACTGTGCCAGCCGCTCCTTCTGTTCAGGACGACAGAGCAATGACAACATCAGGCCAGGCCGCTGTTTTTTCATCTGGATCGGTGTGTGCCAGACATCCAGTGCCCCGGCTGCAAACAGTTGCTCCATGGTGTAGCCCAATAGTTCAGGGGTTACGTCATCCAAATTACAACTCAGCTCAAGCACGGCTTCATGCCCCCCCTGTTCTGGTAGTTCCCCCAGAAAACCACGCAGAATATTGGGACAGTCCGCAAAATCCTTGCTTCCAGCCCCATGACCAACCAGGGAGATACTCATCTGCGGCATCTGCCTAACCGGCTCTGCCAGGGCAGCCAGTATGGCCGCACCGGTGGGAGTTACCCGTTCACCAGTGCCACAATGGGTATGCACTGTCAGGCCTTTCAACAACTCCGCAGTTGCCGGAGCAGGCACCGGCAAACGGCCGTGGGCAGTCTCCACAAAGCCACCACCCAGCGGCACCGCAGAGCAATAAACTTTTCCCACCTTCAGCCAGTCCAGGGCAATCGCCGTCCCCACGATATCCACGATACTGTCAACCGCCCCCACTTCATGGAACTGCACCTGATCAACCAAGACCTGATGTGCCTTGGCCTCTGCCTCTGCCAACCGCAAAAAAATCCTCTGTGCCAGTTCCTTAGCCCGATCAGTCAGGCTACTGGCTGTAATCATCTCCCGAATAGCAGCATAGTGTCGATGGTGATGGTGCTCGTGGCCATGGTGTTCGTGGGTATGGGGCAGATGAACCACAAAATACCTGCCAGTCATACCACCACGCTGGACCTGCTCTTCGGTGAGGCGAAAGGCATCACCCGCCAGATCAAGTTTGCTCAGCTCACTATTCAGATAGCTCAACGGCACCCCGAGATCCAGCAACACTGCCACCGTCATATCACCGGCAATACCGGCGGTTGCATCAAGATAAAGAACTGACATATCATTCCCTGTTCATCAGACTTGCTGCACAAGCCGCCCCAAAGCCGTTATCAATGTTAACCACCGTGACCCCGCTGGCACAGGAGTTGAGCATTCCCAGCAACGCGGCAATGCCACCAAAGGAAGCTCCGTAGCCAACCGAGGTCGGTACTGCGACCACCGGACGATCCACCAGTCCCCCGACCACCGAAGGAAGCGCACCCTCCATACCGGCCACAACAATTAGTACGGTTGCCGCACGTAGCAGCTCCATACGGGATAACAGACGATGAATCCCTGCCACGCCGACATCACAGAGCAGTTCTGCATGATTACCCATGAAGCGCGCGGTCACCAAGGCTTCACTGGCCACAGGCAGGTCAGAAGTTCCCGCTGCAACAATCAGGATGGTGCCCCGCCCCTGCTCCTGCTTAGCGGTTGTTTCGAGAGTCAGACAGCGTGCTTCAGCGTGATAGAATGCCTTGGGAAAAGCCGCCAGCAGCTCCACCGCCCGGGTTTCATCCAGTCTGGTTACCAGTACATTGCTACCACGGCTGCTGATTGATTCCATAATCCTGGCAATCTGCTCAACGGTCTTGCCCTGGCCAAAGATCACCTCTGGCTGGCCCTGACGCAAACCCCGGTGATGATCAACCTGGGCAAACCCCAGATCTTCAAACGGAAGGTGGCGTAACTGCTCCACCCCCTGCTCCGGCGTTGTTACACCGGATGCAACAGCCTGCAATAACGCCTGTAACTCCTCTTCGCCCATAGCTGTCGCTCCATCCATTGCGAATAATTTCACTACGTGATCTTTCTTATAACACCTTCCTGACATTTTTCCATGACACAGTTCTCAAAAAACCGGTTTATTGACACGAAAACAAGATGTTATCAGACCAAAGCAGTAGACTTGCCAATCACTTTCTGCTACATCTGTCCAACCTGAAACATTGGAAAGGAAGGACAGAAGAATGGGTAAAACCACTGCAGAAAAGATTTTTGCCGCCCACCTGGTGGATGAGCCGTTCAGCGGCACCAAGGTGCTGAAGCTGGATGTGGTACTCTGCCACGAAATTACCACCCCGATCGCCATTGACGACCTGATTGCACGCGGTAAAGACCGTGTGTTTGACCCATCCAGAATCAAGGCCGTTATTGACCATGTCACCCCCTCAAAAGACTCTAAAACCGCCACCCAGGCCAAGATTTTACGGGATTGGGCCCGTCGTCACGACATCAAGGACTTCTTTGATGTCGGCGCCAATGGCGTCTGCCATGCCCTGTTTCCTGAAAAGGGTTTTATCCGCCCCGGTAACACCGTGATTATGGGAGACTCCCATACCTGTACCCACGGTGCCTTTGGCGCTTTTGCCGCCGGCGTTGGCACCACGGACCTGGAGGTTGGTATCCTGAAAGGAGTCTGTGCCTTCCGCGAACCGAAATCAATTCGCGTTAACGTGAATGGCCAGCTGCCTAAAGGTGTCTATGCCAAGGATGTGATCCTGACCATTATCGGCAAGATCGGTGTTAACGGTGCCACAGACCGGGTGATTGAATTCCGTGGCAGCACCATTGATGCCATGACCATGGAATCCCGTATGACCCTCTGTAACATGGCCATTGAAGCTGGCGGCACCTCCGGCATCTGTATGCCTGACATGACCACCGTAGAATACCTCTGGCCGTTTATTCAGGGGGAGTTTGCTTCTAAAGAGGCTGCACTTGCTGACTACCTGCAGTGGGCATCAGATGCTGATGCCACCTACGAGCAAACCATTGAGATTGATGCTGCCACTCTGGTGCCTGTAGCCACCTTTAACTACAAGCCGGACCAGGTCAAGGCAGTTACCGAGTTCACTGACAACCGAGTTGACCAAATCTACCTTGGTTCCTGCACCAACGGCCGCCTGGAAGATCTGCGGATTGCCGCTCAGATCCTGAAAGGCAAGAAGCTGGCAGAAAATGTACGCGGGATACTCTCTCCTGCTACCCCCAAGATCTATCGTGATGCCATGAATGAAGGGTTGATTGATATCTTCCTGGATGCCGGTTTCTGCGTTACCAACTCCACCTGCGGTGCCTGTCTGGGGATGAGTAACGGCGTACTTGCCGATGGCGAGGTCTGTGCTTCTACCACCAACCGTAACTTTAACGGCCGGATGGGTAAAGGAGGCATGGTACACCTGATGTCTCCGGCAACAGCTGCTGCTACTGCCATTGAGGGCAAGATTGCAGACCCTCGTAAGTATCTGTAGAACACACACTTAACAAGGAGCTTTCCATGAAAACTTTTGGCGGGCCGGTTCTGTTTCTGGATCGTGCCGATATTAATACTGACGAAATCATCCCGGCAAAGTATCTGACCGAGATCACTAAGCAGGATCTGAAACCGTACATGCTTGAAGACCTTAAGCTGGACGGATTTGACCCAAAGGGCGAGAAAACCCTGAACGCAAGAGTAGTAGTTTCCCGTGAAAACTTCGGGTGTGGTTCTTCTCGTGAACACGCACCGTGGGTCTTTGAGGTCAACAATATCACGGTGGTTGTGGCAGAATCCTTTGCCCGTATTTTCCGCCAAAACATGTTTAACTGCGGCATGGCAGCCATTGAACTGCCTAAGCCAGACCTTGACCAGATCTTCTCACATGCCCAGGATGCTGACGCCTCCATGAGCATTGATATTGAGGCTCAGACCCTGACCATGACCGGTGGTGGCAAGCAGAAAAGCTTCAGTTTTGAACTATCTCCTTTTGACAAGGCCCTGGTGCTGGCTGGTGGCTGGGTGGATTACGCTGACACCAAATATTGATTTTTCATGCTGCACCTGCCATACTCTCGTCACAACGCTCGTAAGGAGGCTGTAATGTTTGGATTTGGCATGCCGGAACTGATTGTTATTCTGGTGATTGTACTGGTGGTATTCGGGGCAGGTCGCCTGCCTGAGATCGGCTCTGCTTTTGGCAAGAGTATCAAAAACTTTAAGAATGCTTCAGATGGCAAGGATGAGATTGAGATAAAGCCAAAGAAGGATGATGAACACAAAGCGTAAGAACGCTATAGATGGTTTTCTGACAGCCGGCATCCCTGCCGGCTGTTTCTTTTTACAAGCTCAGCATCAATTTGATTTAACACTTCAAGCTTACGCCGTGACCAATCCGGTGCAACCAGTTCTGTTCGACCATCACCCATCAAACGATGAATCATGATTGTAGGATCAAGCAGCTCCAGTGCATCCACCAACAGCGCAACGTAGGCATCACGGTCCATCAAAGGTAGTGTACCGATTCTATACTGTTCTTCCAGTAGACTGCCTTTTAGCACATGCATGTGATGCAGCTTGACACCATCTACGTTCAGGCGATTTAATTCCTGTACCGATGCCAATATTTGCTCCCGAGATTCACCGGGTAGCCCCAATATCAGGTGAGCACAGATACGTAGCCCCCTCTGCTTGCAGCGATTGACCGCCTCCACAAAGCAGGCGTGATCATGCCCACGGTTGATCGCTTGCAGGGTCTCGTCATGCATGGTCTGCATCCCCAATTCCAACCAAAGATAGGTTCGCTGATTAAGCTCGGCAAGCAGGTCAAGTACAGTATCAGGCAGGCAATCGGGACGTGTGCCGATGATAAGTCCAACAACATCTTCATCTGCAAGGGCGGTTTCATAAAGTAGCCGCAACTCATCTGCTGCTGCATAGGTGTTGCTATAGGCCTGGAAGTAGGCCAGAAACTTCTCAGCCCTGAATTTCCTTTTCAGATACGTTTTACTTTTCTGCAACTGCTGCTGTAACGGCAGCTCACTAGGTACGCCAACGGCTGCCGCCCCTCGATCTCCACAAAAGGTGCAGCCACCAGTACCAAGACTACCGTCACGGTTTGGGCAGCTGAAACCGGCATCCAGGGAAACCCGTTGCACCCGGCAACCAAATTGGTGCCGCAGCTCTTCGGTAAAAGTTGTATAGCGCTTAGTGGTCATAGCAATAAAAAAGGAGCGACATTGCTGCCGCTCCCGTATACCTCGGTTAGATACGTTATCTTACTTGCGAGCAGCCTT
>JAJTBI010000069.1 GCA_021286935.1 Geobacteraceae bacterium | reverse complement strand
ATGGTGAAACAATCGGTGTCATATTAACCCTGCGGGATCTTACCTCCATCCGAGAACTGGAGGCTGCGGTCAGGCAGGCTGACCGCCTTGCCACCCTGGGTACCCTGGCGGCAGGTCTGGCCCACGAGGTCAAAAATCCGTTGGGAGGGATCAAAGGGGCTGCCCAGTTGCTGGAGCGGGAGCTTGATGAGGACAGCGACCTGCTGGAATACCCCAGGGTGATGATAAAAGAGGCAGAGCGGATCGACCGGATTATCCGCCAGCTGCTGGATCTTGCCTCTCCCCGTGGACCACGCTATACCCCGGTTAACCTGCATATGGTGCTGGGTGATATCATTCTGCTGCAGCGGGAGGCTGCCGGAGAACGTGATGTCTCCATCTCCACAGGATTTGATCCCAGTATTCCGCCGATCATGGCTGATGAAGCGCAATTGACCCAGGTCTTTTTAAACCTGATCCGTAATGCCATAGAGGCGATGTCCGGTGGTGGCCGGGTGACCGTATCCAGCCGGGTGTTGGCCGAATACCATCTTGCCCGTAATGAAAACCGTTCACGTATGGTGTCAGTGGAAGTTGCTGACACCGGTCCGGGCATATCGGAAGAAAATCTTGCCAAGGTGGGAACACCGTTCTTCAGCACCAAGGATAACGGCACCGGGCTGGGGCTTGCCATCTGCCAGAAAATAGTAGCCGAACATCGCGGTATGCTCAAAATAGATTCAAAACCGGGACAGGGGACCAAAATCAGTGTGTTGCTGCCGCTGATTCAGTCACCCGCGAAAGGATAGACAGCATGGGACTACATCGGATACTGGTGGCTGATGATGAAGAGAGCATGCGCTGGGTACTTTCCAAGGCGTTACGCAAGAAAGGATACTCGGTAGATCTGGCTGCAGATGGTAACCAGGCGCTGCGTCAGGTGCGTGAACAGTCCTATGATCTGGTGATTGTGGATATCAAGATGCCCGGCATGTCCGGTCTTGAGTTTCTGGACAAGGCACGTGAGCTGAGGCCAGACCTGCTGGTGGTCGTTATGACTGCCGAGGCCAGCATGAAGAACGCCGTTGAGGCGATGAAGCGTGGCGCCTACGATTACATCACCAAGCCGTTTGATCTTGAGGTAATCGACGCGATTATTGAAAAGGTCAGCCGGGCACGGGATGTCAGCAATCAAGTCACCCTGCTGAAGCAGGAACTGAAGGACCGTTACCAGGTTGAAAAGAACATTATCGGTAACTCGGCTGCCATGCGGGAGGTCTACAAAACCATCGGCAAGGTGGCTGGCAGCGATATTACCGTGCTGATTCAGGGGGAGTCCGGCACCGGTAAAGAGCTGATCGCCCGGGCGATTCACTTCAACTCCAGCCGGTTGGGCAAGCCGTTTGTGGCGATCAACTGCGCTGCCATTCCCAAGGATCTGCTGGAGAGCGAGCTGTTTGGTAGCGAGCGGGGTGCCTTTACCGGGGCTACCGAGCGTAAGACCGGCAAGTTTGAACAGGCCAACCATGGCACCATCTTTCTGGATGAAATCGGTGACATGCCGCTGGACCTGCAGGCCAAGATCCTGCGGGTGCTGCAGGAACAGGAGATTACCCGGATCGGCGGTTCCCAGAACCTGAGTGTTGACGTCCGGGTGGTGGCTGCCACCAATCAGGAACTGCAGGAACGGGTGCGTAATCGAGAGTTCCGTGAAGATCTCTACTATCGCCTGAATGTGGTGCCGATCAACCTGGCACCGCTGCGTGAGCGCAGTGAGGATATTCCCGCCCTGGTGGAGTACTTCCTTGAGCGGGCCTGTGCCGAACTTGAAATATCCACCAAACAGTGCGCCCCTGAAGCGATGGAGCTGCTGTGCAGCTACACCTGGCCCGGTAACGTGCGGGAGCTTGAAAATACTATCAAACGTGGCGTTATTCTCTCCAGCGATCCACTGCTGACCATCGCTGATTTTTCCGGCTTGACCAACCGCCAGGAAACCATCCATGCCGTACCCCAGGAACAGTCGCTTGAATCACTAGTTGAAGGCAAACTGCGCAGCTCCATGAACGGGATTGAGAAGCTGGATAAAGGGGATATCTATGATCGGGTGCTGGAACAGGTTGAACGTCCTCTGATCCGGTATGTGCTTGAAAAAACCCGAGGTAATCAGGTGCGGGCCGCTGATGTACTGGGGATTAACCGTAACACCCTGCGTAAGAAGATTAGCGAATTGGGAATTTCGCTCAAGAAAGACTGATTCCGATTCCACTTCAAGGCGCTCTCTTCGTTGGCTCGTCATTGGCTCCTCAACGTACTACGTGTACGCCTGCGTCGCCAAATTCCTCACCGCCTTGATATCATCCTTGAATTGGAATCGGAATGTATTGGTAAGGGCACCGGAAACGGTGCCCGTTTTATGTTTCAGAAGATATGTTCCAGCACCTGTTCATGCCGTTCTAGCACTGCCAGGGCAGGCAGGTCTGACTTGTAGGCGATGAACGGTACTCCGGCAGCGGCGGCAGCCTGCATATCCACCGCGCTATCACCCACAAACAACGCTTCCTGCGGCGCAAGCCCGTAATGTTCCAGCACCTTCAGCAGCGGTTCAGGGTGGGGTTTGGGGTTCTGTACCTTGGCGGCGGTCATCACGCAGCCAAAAAATCCTTCCAGGCCGAAGTCTTCGATGATCATCTCCATGGAGGCTGCCCGGTTGGTGCAGATGGCCAGTTCAACTTTTCCTTTCAGGGCGGTCAGGGTTTCCACCAGCCCTTCTTCCCGTCGCATGTACGGCATCAGCTCCTTGTAGCGGATGGTCTTGCCGATGGCGATGGCTTGATCCTTTTGCGGATCGTTGCCAAAGAAATGCTCTATTACATCCAGATAGGAAAAGGTGTGCAGCACCCGTTCTGATTCCGTGCAGAGCCGGTCAATTTCCGGCCTGCCCAGACCGGCCATGATCCGGTTGTAGAAGATGTAGTTGGATTCGATTGAATCCAGGATCACCCCGTCGCAATCATAGATTACCGCCTTGTAGCGTGCAGTCATGCCTTGTCCTCTTCCGGCTGTCGGGCCTTGGTCAGGTATTCTTCCCACTCCATCGGCAGCAGGTATTTTTTCCGGCTGTTACATTCCTTACAGGCAGGAACAACATTGTTACGGCTGGCCTTGCCGCCACGGGTGACCGGTACAATATGATCCATGGTCAGTTCATCCGGGGCAAAACGGTTGCCACACCAGTGGCAGATCCCTAGGGCCAGGCGGTTCTTCCACCAGCGGCTGCGGCGCAGTTCCCGGGATTTGTCCCGTTCACGTTTGATCTCTTCTTCGGTTATCTCAATAATGAACTCGCTCATGGTTACCCCAGTTCGACAACGGTTGCGCCATCCCGCCCTTCGTGCGGCTCTCCGGATCGGAAACTGTTTACTTGAGGATGTCGCCCCAGAAATTCCCGTACAGCCCGTTGCAGTGTGCCGGTGCCGATGCCATGGATGACTCTGATCTCGCGTTGTCCGGCCAGAACTGCCTGATCAATGAAGCCTTCCAGCTCAATCAGCGCCTCTTCCACCCGCTTGCCGATCAGGTTCAGTTCGTTGGCCGCCTCTTCAGTCTGTAGCTTCATCTTGATCTCAGGCCGATTTTTGCGTGGTTTGGAACCTGCTGTGCCAGTGCCGATAATCAGGCCGTGCAGTGGCACCTCCATCTCGATGCTGCCAGCCCTGACCCGCACCTTGTTGCGTGTCTGATCAATGCTGATAACCGTGGCTTCGCGCCCAAGGGAGCGAACCTGCACAATGCTACCGGGTTGCAGGGCATCAGCTGATGGTGGCTGCTGCCCGGTCGGGGCGAAGCTGGCTTCCAGTTCTTCTGCTTTTTGTCTGAACTTTCCCTCTGTTTCCTTGCGGCGATCCTGCTTAAACTGCTCCAGTAACTGATTCATTTCACGGCGGGAAGCGGTGATCGTATCCCGCGCATCCTGGCGGGCCTTTTCAATGGTTTCCTGCCGCAGGCGGACAAGGTCAGCCTCCTGTTGTTTCAGTGACAGGGCCAAGGTATCGAGCCGTTGCCGTTCCTGTTGCTGGCTGGCAAGCTCATCTGCCAGTGCATTCCGTTTCTGGCGCAGCTCTTCAATGATGTTTGAAAAGGCGGTACCGGCATCCCCCAGTAGGGATTTGGCGGTCTGCAGCACAGATTCAGGCAGGCCGTAACGCCGGGCGGTCTCCAAGGCGTGGGACTGTCCCGGTTCACCCATCACCAGCCGGTAGAGCGGGGTCCAGCTGGCACTGTCAAACTCCATGCCCGCGTTCTGCATCCCGCCGGTCTGTTGGACAAAGCCGACAATCTCGGTCAGGTGGGTGGTGGCCAACACCACCGCCCCGCGCTGCTGCAGTTCCTGCAACACCGCACAGCCGATGGCAGCCCCCTGCAGCGGTTCGGTGCCGGTGCCCAACTCATCCAGCAGTACCAGGCTGCGGGAACCGGCCTGCTCCAGAATCTTGCTGATGGCAGCCACATGGGCAGAGAAGGTGGAGAGGCTTTGCTCTATCGACTGTTCATCGCCAATATCCACCAGCAGGGCATCCAGCAGGGGAAGGGACGAGGAGGGTGAGGCTGGCACCGGCATGCCGGAGAGGGCCATGGCGGTGATCAGGCCAACAGTTTTCAATGCTATTGTTTTGCCGCCGGCATTAGGGCCGCTGATAACCAAAACCTGCGGAGTCGCCTTTGCACCGGTACGTTCGTTGGCTTCGTCAGTGGCTCCTCGACGTACTGTCGTGTACGCCTGCGTCGCCGCTTCCTCGCCGCCTGCTTCCCTGCGCAAAATCGACTCCTTGTCAGGAGTAGATAGCTCCAGGTCCAGTGGCACAATCGGTGTGGCATCCTGCTGTTCAGCCCGCATTACCATCAGCAGCGGATGTCGTGCTGAGAGCAGACGCAGGGAGCCGTTCTGATTTAATTCAGGTACTGCCATGTTGAACTGCTCGCTAAAACGGGCGATGCAGTCCAGACGATCAAGCTCTACCAGGGTTGTAAAGCAGGCGGCAATCCGGTCGGCGTCTTCCCTGATCCAGGCTGAGAGTTGGCGCAGGATGCGGATCTCTTCTGCCTTTTCTTCAGCAGACAAATTTTCCAGTTCATTCACAAACGGGATGATTTCCAGCGGCTCCATAAAGGCGGTTTCACCTGATGAGGAGACATCATGCACCACCCCCGGCACCATCCCCTTGGAATCCATCCGTACCGGAATGACCCAGCGGCCGGAACGAACCGTGATGAAGTCATCCTGCAGGAAGATGGCGGTTTCATGTTTGCGGACAAACTCTTCCAGCTTGCGCCGCACCCTGGCAGCCAGTGCCCGCTTGGCCTTGCGGATCTCCGCCAGCTCGCGGGAGGCAGAATCCAGAATGGTGCCTTCATCATCCAGTGTGGCAGAGAGTGGCTCAAGGATATCGCTGAAGGCAACCGGAAACGGTTCCAAAAGGCGCAGGGCAGGGATATCATCCCGTGGTGCAAGCTGTTTGTACAGTTCTGCCAGCGATCCCAGTACCGGAATGAACTCCAGCAGGCCAAAGGGGGAGAGGATCGCCCCGTCCGGTCGCACCTGATCAAGCAGCGGGCGGATATCACTGAAACGGCTGATCCGCAGGCTGATCCGCTGCCGCAGCAGGGCGCGGATCTCTTCAACCCGCTGCCAGGAGAGCGTAATGGCGGCAGCAGACTGCAACGGGGTAATGGCCATGATGGCGGCCATACTGGCGTCGCTGCGGGCGTGGCCGGCAATGACCTGCAGAACTTTATTGAATTCAAGGCGGCTAAGGGTTGTGTGAGCTATCATGGGGTATCGGCATTCTGTTGTTTACTTGTTGAGCGGCGGTTTCTGCGGTTTTTCTGTTTGCGGATACGGGCAGCCTCTTCATCGTCAATAGTGGCTAGACCGCGACTGCGGGCAATTTTTTCCAGCAGCTCTCTTCTGGCCAGAAAGCGGTTCAGGGACTGGCTGCGTTCACGTCCGCAGCGGGCTTCAATACCGGTGGGAAGGTGGCGGACCTGGGCGCAGCTGGAGGTCTTATTAAGATGTTGCCCCCCCTTACCTGAGGAGCGGACAAACTGTTCTTCAATCTCATCTTCACGGATATTCAGTTCCTGCATGCGGGCAAGCAGTGCCTGCTGTTTTTTTGCACTGACTGCGAAGGTTGGACAGGTTGCCATTACCCCATGCCCGCCTGCCAGTTGTAGGCCTTCATCTGGGCATCCATAACCGTGCTGTAGGGGATAGACAGGACACCCAATAACTCTGATGCCTTGACAAAGTCAACCTGCTCCAGGGCCTCGGACAGGGCGAGCAGGTTGCCGAAAATTCCTTCCCGGCTTACCAATGCCTGTTGCACATCCTCTGAAAGGTTCAACTCTTCGGCAATCTGGCCCATGGGGATATCATACAGTGATTCAAGCAGTGATAAAATACCGGTCATAAAGGCCTGATCCGCTGCCTCACGATTTCCTCGCAGGCGTGGGCAGGCGGTTGCCATCTGTTCCATGAAGCCGCCCCGTACCGCGGCCATATCCACCAGCGGGTTTTCCATGGCATGGCTGTCATCAGTAGCAAACAGGGCAAGCTGTACCCAACGTTTGATCTGAGCCCTACCCAGCATACTGATGGCATGGCGTACGGTCTGGATCTTCTGGAGACCGGCAAAGGAGACGGAGTTAACCAGCAGCAGCAGTTTGTAGGTCAGGCCCGGACTGCTGCGGAAGGTCTTTTCAACCTCCTCCATCTCGGCATCATCCATCAACTGACGCATCAGTTTTAAAAGCGCAGCTCCGCCCTCATCAATCTTCTTTTTTTCAATCACCGCCGGTTTGGCAAAATAGTAGCCCTGAAAATAATCAAAGCCCAAATCAAGGCATTTCAGGAACTCTTCCTTGGACTCAACCTTTTCTGCCAGCAGTTTGAACTGGTAATTGCGGTAGCATTCGATGGTTGCCCCCAATGTGTCCACCGGGGTGGCCATTAGATCAACCTTGACGATATCAACAATCTGGTACAACTCTTCATAGACCGGGTCGTAGTCATGGTCATCCAGGGCCAGCACAAATCCGGCTTCCTTCAGTTCGCGGCAACGCTCGATCAGCGTCGGTGTGACCTCAAGGGTTTCAAGCAGTTCCAGAACCACCATCTCTTTGGGCAGCAGTTCCAGAGAATCGCTCATCAGGATATCCAGCTCAAGGTTGATAAATCCCAGGTGCTTGCCCAGAATCTGCTTGACGCCAAATCCGGCCAGAGTATTCAGAATGACGCTGGCTGTGGCCTGGGAGGCGTCGCTGACATTGGCTTCTGTCAGAGACTGTGCTGAGCGAAACAACAGTTCATAGGCGCAGATCTGCTCATCACGGTTCAGGATCGGCTGGCGTCCGATCAGGTATTTTTGTTCTGATTGCTCCATAGGTGTCGGGTATCCTGCCTGATATCTGGGCGTAGTTACTTGATGAAAGGAGTTGAGTATACGCTATCTGTCCTTTAAGTGCAATCAACACCGTTTATGTCAGATTTGCCCCTGAGTTATTGCTGAACAGCCGATTGCGTGGTATAGGGTGAATACAACTAAAACTTACATTTGGCAGTAAAGGAAGAACGTGGCAAAGGCTTCATTTCTACAGCGCTTTTGGGTGACCTTTTCGATTCATGTGGTCGGTATCTATGCCTCGCTGTTGAACCGGATGAAAATCAAGGGAGAACAGCATATTCCTGGCGCTGGCGGTGTGCTGCTGGCCTCGAATCATATCTCTGCCTATGAGACGATTTTTCTCCCCTGGGCGGCCTTACGCAGGCATCCGTTTCAGATGCTCTGGGCACCAGCCAAAGAAGAGCTGTTTCATAAGCCGTTTCAGCGGTTTATCTATTCATCGTGGGGAGCTTTCCCGGTGCGGCGGGGTAGGGATGTCAAGGCCGGTAAGGTCCTGAACGATCTGCTGGCAGACCAGAAGGTGATGCTCTTTCCTGAGGGTACCCGTCACAAGGACGGGAGACTTGGGCAGGGAAACAGAGGGGTTGGCAAGATCATTTTTGATACCCGGCCAACAGTTATTCCTACAGCCCTGATAGGGCTGAACCACTGGACATTTCCCAGTCTTGGGGCTAAGGGAGCGATTGTTTTCGGACCGCAGATTGCCTTTGATGATCTGTTTGCTTTGGAGGACTGCAAGGAGACCCATCAGCTGATTGTTGAACGGGTGATGGAGGGGGTTGCAGAGCTGCTCAAGCAGGAAGGGGCCTATGTCGGACGCGTCGAAAAGTAAGGCCCTGACGAATGTTGAAATTTTCTGTGACGGCGCCTGTAGCGGTAACCCAGGTCCTGGAGGCTATGGCACCATTCTGCGCTGTCGGGGTACGGAAAAGGAACTGTCCGGTGCTGCTGCAGAGACCACCAACAACCGTATGGAACTGACCGCAGCACTTGAGGGATTACGGCAGTTGACCCGGCCCTGTCGGGTAACCATAACCACTGATTCCCAGTATCTGGTAAAGGGCATGACCGAGTGGTTGTCGGGCTGGCAGCGCAATGGCTGGAAGAACAGCAAGAAAGAACCGGTGCTTAATCGCGATCTCTGGGAGGCGCTGGTTGAGTCAGTCAGGCCCCATCAGGTGGTCTGGCAGTGGGTACGCGGTCATGCCGGACATGCAGAAAACGAACGTTGCGATTGCCTCGCCAGAGAAGCGATCATTGCCATGAAGAATCAGAACTGATCTGATCAGAAAATATACCGTGTCAATACCCACTGAGAGGGTGCCATGAAGGATATTGAAGCAGAAGTCGGCGTTAAAGACATTATTGGATTTTACATCAAGATCAATGACAGTGCCCGGGCCAAAAAAGATATGGCCAAGCTCTCGGCCAAGGATAAGGCAGCCGCTTTTTCACTGATCATTGAATCCAATGCCGGTCGTGAGTTCAAGATCGAAATTGCCCGCTACTTTGTGAACGATCTTGATGCCCATATCCGCCGCAAGGCAGAACTGCTGCTGGAGGCCTTGATTCCGGGCTGGGTTGCCGATCCGGCTGCCAGTATTCTGCAGGTACTGCGTTCTGCCGAACATAAAGGTCCTGCCCGGCGTAACGCTGCGGTTCGCTTTCTGTTCGGTATTGTTGATGCCGACTCGCTGCGGATCACCCTGACCAGCCTGCTTTCCAGCCGTAACCGCTCTCATATTGTCGAGATTATCGACATCCTTGAACAGTACATTGATGCCTCGGAAGATGAGCCGGAACAGGTCAAGATCTTCAACGCCTGTCTTGATATCGTGCTCTCTGATGAAATCGAGATGCCGGTCAAGCACCATGCCACTAACCTGCTGTCGGTCTTCTTCAAGAAGGTTTCCACCACTGCCCTGGGTGCCCACCTTAAGGCAAAATATATCGAGAAGCAGGTGGAAAAAGGGGAAAGCGTCTACCGTTTCCTCTGTAGTGGCACCTGCGGCCTGACTGCCAGCTACCTTGAGGATCTGCTGCGACCGTTGCAGGAGGGGGGCAAGGTCTACCAGCTCAAGATTCTGACCTACTTCACCTTCCTGCTGGATAAAACCTGGAATGAAGATGAGGTCGACAACCATATCGATACCTGGCCGGAGAGCTGGGAACCGGAAGAAATTACCAAGATGGACAAGGTTAAGCGCTTCCGTTCCACCATTCTGAAGCAGGTTGAGGAACTGTGGGAGTTCGCTGCCGATGATGAGGTGAAAGATGGCATCATGGCGGTGGTGTACAGCGGGCATCCGGTGAAGCAGGATCTGTTATCAACGGTCAGAAGTAAACTGACAGGTGGCGGACTTTCAGAACTTGCCACCGACAAGATCGCCCGTATTCTGCTGAGTTTTCTGAAAAGCTATCAGCACGAAGAACTGAAACCTCAGGCTGCTAATCTGCTGCTGTTTAATGTCTCTGGAGAACGGCATCACCTGGTAGCACTCCGTTTCCTGCGGGACTATATTGAAAAAAGTTCACTTAATCAGGCTGAGCAGACCAGTCTGGCAACGGCACTGCTGCAGTTTGCAGATTCTGCAACCGGTACTGAAGAGCGGGTGATGGCCTGGCTGCTTGTCTTTTTGCTGGACCCCTGTAAACTGAACGAAGCAGAACAACATAAACAAGCGCTGACCGCTTTACGAACCATTATTGAACAGGAGGTGGTTGCTGATTATTCCCGTGTGCGTATGATTGCGGCATTGGAACGTTTTGCGACAGACGTTAAGACAACAGAAAAGCTGAAAAAAGCAGCGGCTTACCTGTTGTTCAGGCTGCAGAACCCCAATGAAAAGCCGACCTGGGACAAGATAGAGAAGAAGTAATAGTCTGAAGGGAGATGGTATGCCAAGTTCATTTGAAAATCTGGGGATCAGAACCAAGCTGGTGATTGCATTTCTGGTGGTTGCCGCCTTTGCTGGTCTTTTGGGCGGGGTCAGTGTTGTCAATATTCAGAAGATGAAAAAAGCCGATACCTTTATGTATCAAGAGGTGGCGGTACCGTTGGCGGATTTGCGGGATATCACTCAGGCCTTTCTGCTGAACCGGGTCAGCACCCGTGCCTTGATCGGCGCAACAGAGCCTGAAGAGCGTGAAGAGATTGCCGATAGCCTGAAGGAGAGTCTTGAGGGATTGGAAGCAAAGATGGCGGGCTATCAGAAAAAAATGGATGGTAAGGAGGAAAAAGCAGCCTTTGTTGAGTTTAAGGCTGCCTTTGATGCCTATGTGCCACTCCTGAAGCAGATGATTGAACTTTCACTGGCCGGTAAAAACGATGAAGCGCTGGTTATTGCCAGAGGGGATGCCGGTCGCCATGCAAATGCCATGCTGAAGGGCTTGGACAAGATGTCAGCGGTCAGTGTCAAGCATGCCAAGGAGACTGCCGCGAATAATGCCCGGCTTGCCAAGACCGCTTTAATCTTCTCACTGGTTATGTCTGCTGCTGCAGTTGCTGTGGCGCTTGCCATTGGAATCTTTGTCTCCGGTAGAATCAGTAACCCGCTGCAACAGCTTCAACTGCGTTTTCAAAAGGTTGCTGAAGGTGACCTGACGGTGACCGTTGATGCGCACTGCTGTGATGAGATGGGCAATCTTGCCCGGTCATTTGCAGCCATGGTGCAGCAGTTACGGGATCTGATCGCCCAGGTCAATGCAACTGCCGGGGCTGTTACCGCTGCAACCAGAGAGTTGAACGGGACTTCAACCGAGATCGCCGGAGGTGCTGAGGTCGCAGCAGCACAGACCATCAGTGTTGCCACCGCCAGCGAAGAGATGGCAGCCACCAGTCATGACATCGCCCACAGCTGCCAGATTGCTGTAGAAGGTTCCCAGCGGGCCAACCGGGCTGCACAGGATGGCTCGGATGTGGTGCGTCAGACCGTTGAGGGGATGCGCAGAATCGCCACCCGGGTTCAGAATACCGCCCGTACGGTTGACTCGCTGGGTGAACGGTCTGATCAGATTGGTGCCATTGTTGCCACCATTGAAGATATTGCAGATCAAACCAACCTGTTGGCACTGAATGCGGCTATTGAGGCGGCCCGTGCCGGTGAGATGGGCCGCGGTTTTGCCGTGGTTGCCGATGAAGTTCGCGCCCTGGCTGAGCGGACCACCAAGGCTACCCGCGAGATCGGCGAGATGATTAAGGCGATCCAGTCAGAAACCAAGAGTGCGGTAAGTGCAATGAATGAAGGAGTGCGGGAGGTTGAGGCCGGTACCCATGATGCCGAGCGCTCCGGCGCTGCTCTTGAGCAGATCCTGGCAGAGATTGATGCGGTTGCAGATCAGGTTAAGCAGATTGCTACCGCAGCTGAAGAACAAAGTGCCACCACCGGTGAGATTACCGACAACATCCACCGCATGACCCAGATTATTCAGGACACTGCCCGTGGTTCCCATGAGACTGCAGATGCAGCGTCGAACCTGTCGGGAATGGCTGAAGGGTTGCAGGGGGCGGTTTCGCGCTTCAGGCTGCAGTAAACTGTTTTTGTGGACAGTTACAGCAAAGCGGGGTGGGGAATCGATCCCTCACCCCGCTTTTGTATTGCAGTGGCGGTATCACGTGGCATTGCTCCGCGTGCGTATTTGCACTTGACTGTTTGAAGGCTTACAGATTTACCCGTTGTACGGCGTATCGGAGCCGTTGTTCGTGAGTCTGGCCGTAATAAAAACGTTCAAGTCATGTTCAGATAGCGGTTTGCTCAGGTAGTAGCCCTGCATCTCATCGCAGCCCCTGTCTTCCAGGAAGATCAGCTGTTCCCGCGTTTCAACCCCTTCAGCAATAACCTTCAGCTTCAGGGAATGTCCCATGGCAATGATCGCCTCGGTAATAGCGGCATCATCAGGGTCGCTTAGAATGTCATTGATAAAAGATTTGTCAATCTTAAGACGATCCAGCGGGAAATGTTTCAGGTAGGCCAGCGATGAGTAACCGGTGCCAAAGTCATCAATAGCCAGATAGATCCCCATACTTTTCAGGAGCTGCAGCTTTTGTAACGCCTGTTGTTCGTTTGAGATCAGGAGACTTTCCGTTAGCTCAAGCTCCAGCAATTCCGGGGCTAGTCCACTGTCGCTCAGGGCAGCAGAAACCATATCGACAAAATCAGGCTCACTGAACTGGCGTCCAGATACGTTGATTGCTATCCGCAAGGGGGCTGGGCCATTTTTCTGCCATGCAGCACATTGCATACAGGCGGTGCGCAGTACCCATTCACCCAACTTGATGATGAAGCCGCTGTCTTCTGCCAGTGGAATGAAACGGTCTGGCGGGATCATGCCCAGCTCGGGGTGACGCCAGCGCAGGAGTGCTTCAACCGCAATAACGGTGTCGTTTTTTAGGTCCAGCTGAGGCTGGTAGTGCAGATAAAAATCGCCATTGGCAAGCCCTTGCGGCATGCTGTTGTCCAGACGCAACATCTCAGCTGCCTGGGCGTTCATCTCGCGGGCATAAAAACGGAAGCAGTTTTTGCCACTGCGCTTGGCATCGTACATGGCGGTTTCAGCGTTTTTCTGGAGGGTCTCTGCATCACTGCCATCCTGTGGGCAGATGGCGATGCCGATACTGCCGCTCAGGTTTACCTGCTGCCCTGCCGGGTTAAACGGATCAGTCAGGCTGGCCAGTATCCGGTATGACATGGTTACTGCCTCGTGACGGCTTTCACGGCCCGGCAGAATGAAGGCAAACACATCACCACCGAAACGGCAGAGGGTGTCGTTGGGATGCAGTAATTTGCGTAGCCGTTCGGCAACCATGATTAACAGGCGGTCTCCGGTTTCATGGCCCAGGGTGTCATTGATCAGTTTAAAGCGGTCAATACCAAAGAAGAGTACCACGGTCAGCTCGCGGTCGTTACGTTCCTTTTGTGCTGTTGCCAGGAAGAGACGATCAGCAAAGAGAGAGCGGTTGGGCAGGCCGGTCAGCAGATCATGCAGTACCATGTGGGAGACCTGATCTGCCAGCTGTTTGCGTTCGGTAATGTCAGAGCGGCAGCCCCGTCGCCCCAGGAAGGTGCCGTTATCGTCAACAATCGGTCGGCAGTTGTGGCGAACCCAGCGGGTGCTGCCTCCCTTGGTGATGATACGATACTCTATCTCTTCATGGCTGCAGTTGACGGCATTTCCACTTTCAGCGGCCATCTGGTCAACCATCGGACGATCAGCAGGGTGGATCATCTCTTCCATCAGGGATGGCTGGGCAAACAGCTCTTCCCGGCTGTAACCGGTCACTTCAAGGCAGGCCGGGGAGATGAACTCAAAGCTGCCATCCGGGCGGCGCCAGTAGGTAAAGTCATTGGTAAATTCAGTTACAATGCGATAGCGTTGTTCGCTGCTGCGCAGTGCCTGGGTGTTCTGGTCAATTTCTTCTACCATGCTGTTGAAGGCGCCAGTCAGGTTGCCGATCTCACCATTGACCGGCAGGTGGATGAAACGTGCATCACCCCGTTTTCCCGGCAGCTCGGCGACATGGCTGGCCAGCTGAGCCAGCGGTCGGGTCAGCAGGCGCATCATCACCAGTACCACTACAACGGCGATTGCCATGCCCGCCAGGGTGGCTGTAATGAACCATATCCGGGCGGAACGTACCGGCGCATAGGCTTCAGAAACCTGGTAGCTGGAGGCGACCAGCCAGTCGACGCTTTTCAGTTGCTGTAGCGTTGTAACTATTTCTGAACCGGTGACTCCGGTATGCCGTAGTGTAACGGCTGATGTCTTTTGAAAGGCACGGTCGATGGTGGGTACAATATCAGGCGCTGATTTTTGGTAAATCCGTGCCGGATCAGGATGTAATACAACCCGGTGATCCCGGTTGATCAGCCGGACAAAGCCACTGGCTCCAATTTTTGACTGCATGTGGCGGGTAAGCAGATTGGGCTTTAACAGGCTGAAACTGCCAGCCATAACCATGGCTACTTTGCCATTCGATTCGACCGGCGCGGTGAAGATGATCTGCAGGTCCTTGGGATTATTACAGCAGGGGAGTGGGTTGCTGATTTGTGGACGGCCAGTGGCAAAGGTCTCTTTAACTGCTTTTAGTTCAGTGGCATTTGATGGTGCAGCATCGTCCCGGTGAGGTGTAATGGCAATGGTGCGTCCTGCTGCATCTACCAATAATAGATGATTGGTAAAAAACTGGGTCTTCAGGCCGGTACGGCTCTCTAACCATGCCTGTGCCAACACAGGGTTCTTTAGCGCCTCAGGCGGCAGGGCCTTGGCATTGCTTTGTAAAGCGGTCTGTGCCACCTTGATGGATGAATCAATACTGTCTGCCAGCAGGTTCAACATGGTGGTTTGGTAGGCGGTGAGCGACTTTTCGTGAGACCGTTCAAAATAGCTGAGCGCTCCCAGCGAGGTGATCACCATCAACACCAGAATCAGGCAGGTTACCGCCAGGGTCATTCGTGCCCGTAATGAAGGGTGAAGGAAGCTCATCAGTTCTTATATCCCGCCCATACAGAGGTACTTGATCTCCAGATAGTCCTCGATACCG
>JAJTBI010000068.1 GCA_021286935.1 Geobacteraceae bacterium | reverse complement strand
ATAGAGCCCTTCCTTGTTCTTGAAGTAGTAGTAGAGTACCGGCTTGGTAACACCGGCAGCCTCAACCAGCTCCCGCACTGAAGTGGCGGCGTAGCCTTTGGTTGAAAAGAGCTGCAGCGCCGCATCCAGCAGGCGTTGACGGACATTTGCAGATGTATCGGGCAGTGACATGACAACCTTTCGAAAAACCGTGCTTACCGATCGGTATATACTGGTTGGTGCAGGTGTCGTCAAGCAAAACCTACCGATCGGTAAGTTGTTCTTGGATATACCTCTATAGGTACGCGGTACCCCCGTGTAACATCATCTGCGATCGTGTATATTTTGCTGTTGAATAGGATAGTAGTGTGCTATATCTATGATCGTATATGCTGGGGGGTGACCATGAAGATAGACACGGCCAAAGAGATCGGACAGATTATCCGGCAAAAGCGCAAGGACGACGGCCTCACCCTGGAGGATGCAGCGGCACTCTGCGGCGTCAGTTACGCCTTTCTCTCCGCCCTAGAAAACGGCAAGGAAACCGTCCGGCTCGACAAGGTCCTGCATGTTGCAGCCAGCCTTGGTATCGAATTCGAAGCCCACCCACGCGGGTGGAGTTCCACTGGTAGCGCAGCATGACCGGCGGACTTTCGGTACGCATCGATGGGGCGCTGGTCGGGCGGCTGTGGCTTGATGCCGACAAGCGTTTCTGCTTTCAGTACGCTACGGAATGGCTGGCAAACTCCCGCATTCCGCTCTCTCTGGCCTTACCGCTTCGTCCTGAACCGTATCTGGCCGACGTTTCCCATCCATTTTTCACCAACCTGCTCCCTGAAGAACGCATCCGGGTCGCCATTGCCCGTAACCTGGGCATCTCTCCAAATAACGACTACGGCCTGCTGGAACGTCTTGGTGGCGATTGCGCCGGTGCGGTTTCACTCTATCCCGCCACCATCCATCTGGAGATCACAGCTGGCAGTTATCAGATATTGTCCGAGGCTGAACTGGCCGCCATCATAGCGGACCTCCCCCGGCGACCACTCTTGGCAGGGGAAAGCGGCATCCGACTGTCACTGGCCGGAGCCCAGAACAAACTGCCGGTGCGTTTTGATGGCAACCAGTTTTATCTCTGCCACGGTACGGCCGCCAGTACCCACATCATCAAGCCCGCCATTGAAGGGCTGGATAACAGCGCGGTTAACGAAGCCTACTGCATGGCCCTTGCGCGCAGCATTGGCCTTGATGTGCCCCGCTCGTTTTTGTTTCAGGCCGGTGACGTATCGTTCTTCGTGGTTGAGCGTTACGACCGCATCATTAGCGATACCGGTGTGATCCGCCTGCATCAGGAGGATTTCTGTCAGGCCTTGGGCATACTGCCACACTACAAGTACGAAACCGAAGGCGGGCCGTCTCTGGCAGCCTGCAGTGATTTGCTGCGTCGCACCAGTATCCGGCCTGGCCGCGATCTGCAGGCGTTGATCGATTGGGTGATTTACGCCGTCCTGACCGGCAACTGTGATGCCCACGCCAAGAACATTTCCCTGTTGCTGCTGGATGATGGCCCCCGGCTGGCGCCCTTCTATGACCTGATCTCCACGCGTATCTATGCCCACTATGGCCTGATGAACAGACTGGCTATGAAGATAGGTGGCGAGGCAGAACCAGCGGCATTGAGACGGGAACACTGGCAGCGCTTTGCCGAAGAGATCGGCGTCAAACCAAAGCTGGTACTCAAACGGATCAACGATATGGCCGCACGGGTCGAGGCACAGCGGCTGCAACTCTTTAAAGGGGAGTTTGCTCCCTATCGTTGTGATGCCTTGTACCGGTTGATACAATTGATTGGAGAGCAGACCGAGAGGACGGGGAAGTGGGTGGGGTAAACATGGTTATTACAAAGTTTACAACAGAAAACTGGATAATCCACCTGATGGCAGGGTCGAGGCAAAAGAGATGACAAATGCAAAACGTTACGTTGGAAAATACGTTTTACCATCAGGTCAAGAAGCGGTTGGCGAGTTGACTTTGGCTGGAAGCAAGACTTTGTTGGCTCTGCACTCGGACGTTTTTTTGTGTGCCATTGAGCCTGGGGCGTGCCTGAATGGCACTTCATATAATGGTGATATTATCAGCCTAATTGACTGCTTAAGCCCAGGGATAGGGAGCACTAGTTATAAAGATGGCACAACGAAGTACCACTCTAATGTCTTCCCACATTTTGTTACTGTGGGGAGAATTCACCTTAGGCCAGGAGTTGCGAACATCGCTGGTGTGCATTTCACAACCACTGATTTGGCAGTACTTTTCTACGATTTTAATGCATTTGGTAGAGTAATTGATACAAAAGCTATAATTGATATTGTCCTAAGTGAGAAACGTGTGCGTCGTAATATTGATGCTGGTTGTTGCCCCCAAGTGCTCTACTTTACGGGTAAAACATGCATTACCGAGGTACAAACAGATATTGGCAAGATATCAGTTAACCATTGTCCAAGTTCTAATATGGGTGGTCCCGGCGGTGTCTATATCAAGAATCGTATTGTTGTGTCTATTGAGCCAGATTCTCCTGTTATGTTCGATGAAGCAATAAACAAGATGTACGAGATATGCTCTTTTCTTTCCTTTCTTGCAGGGCGTGCCCAGGGCATCAATCACATCCATGTTACTACAACCGATACTGATAATGGCGTTCCACATATGGTGAGAGTACACCAGAGCCACAAGTGGAAATGTAGTGGAGGAGAAGAGTCCAAGCCGCATCCTGCAGATATACCGCTTGACCCGATACAACGTAAGGATGAATTCAACAATGTGCTTTTAAACTGGATTTCACGGAACCAAGACTGGAGATTAGCGCGAGGTCGGTATTTGGGGTGTTTACGAAAAAACAACAAATATACAACTGACCGGCTTGTTGGCGCGGCTAATATGTTTGATATATTGCCAATGACTGCCTTCTCAATCAACCCACCTTTGGAAGAACAGCTTGCTAAGACGCGCGATGCATGCGTAGTGATGTTTCAGAAACTTCCACAAGGTTTTGACAGAGATAGTGCTCTATCTACTCTTGGCAGGCTTGGACAACCGTCTTTGCCCAAGAAGGTGGCTCATCGTGTAGCTATCGTCGAAAGCAAGTTTGGCGAGACCTTTCCAGACCTTCAATTTGTTACAAAGACTGCTATTCAATGCCGAAACTTTTACGTTCATGGCAGCAAAGGGCGAATTGACTTTCAAAAAATAGAGCCCTTTATGCATTTTCTCACGGACTCACTGGAGTTCGTTTCTGCAGCTTCGGATCTTATAGAAGCAGGCTGGGATCCGGCCCCGTGGAATGCGGAGCCGAAAGGATGGGGGCACAACTTTGCTCGGTTTCGCGCAGAATACAAGCTAGCATTGAGAGCACTACAACAAGCGATTAACCCGTAGAAAAACAACGGCCTGTCGCAGCCGCAACAGGCCCTCTTCAGTTTAGAACAGAGTAGCACGCCTACTTCCAGGTCAGTGTTTCCCCCACCTTCATCTGCTGCATCAAAAATTCCAGGCCATAGCGGCGCAAGGCTTTTTTGAACTCTTCTGGCGTGCCGGTTAAGGCCGGGAAGGTGCCAAAGTGCATCGGAATCGCCTTCTTGGGCCGGATCATCTCGACGGCTTGGGCAGCCCGAATCGGGCCCATGGTAAATTTGTCGCCAATGCAGACCAGCATCAGATCCACCTGGCCTTTAAGCAACGACATGTCGCTAAACAGATCAGTATCGCCGGTGTGGTAGATGCGGGGGCCGCCCTTGATTGAGATCAGGAAACCGCCCGGTTCACCGGCATAGACCGGTCCTTTATCGGTATCCATGCTGCCACCGTGGATGGCTGGTACGAACAGTACTGTTACCTCGCCATCCAGCAAAGCTATCTGGCCGCCGAAGCTGCCGGTCTCCGAGAAACTGGCCTGTTTAGCCGGGAAGCCCTTATAGGCCACCATCGCCTTTTGCAGGTCAAAGGTGGCCACCAGCTTGGCGCCGGTCTTTTGGGCAATTTCCACGGCATTACCGATATGATCGCCATGTCCGTGGGTCAGCAGGATCAGGTCAACCTTCTGTAGTTCCTCAAGATCCTTTTTGCCATTGGGGTTGGCTGGATTAGTGATCCAGGGATCCACCACCAGCACCTTACCGTTGGGTGTTACCACCTTGAAGGCAGACTGACCGAACCAGGTGAGTTGAGCCGGGGCAGCCAGAGCAGCATTGGCCATCAGGGCGGTAAGGGTAAAAAAGAGTGCCGCAAGAACCAGTCGTTTCATAGCAACCTCCTCGATAGACTAGGCAAGCTGGGATGTGCAGTGGGGGCATCTGACTGCATCATCATGCACCGCAGACTTGCAGTAGGGACATTCGCGTGCAGGAGGTGCAGGCGCAGGTTCTTCAGCCTTGCGAACCTTGTTAGCGGCCTTGACGATCATGAAGATCACCAGTGCCATGATCAGAAAATCAAGGGTAGTGTTGATGAAAATACCATAGTTAAGGGTCGGCACGCCGGCAGCTTTAGCTGCGGCAACGGTTGGATAGTCGCCCCCTTTCAGGCTAATGAACAGGTTACTAAAGTCCACCTTGCCCATCACCAGGCCAATCAGCGGCATGATCAGGTCATTGACTGCCGACGTGACGATCTTGCCAAAGGCGGCGCCGATAATGACACCAACCGCCAGATCCAGCACGTTGCCCTTCATGATAAAGGTCTTGAATTCCTGCAGCATGGTAACCTCCCCCTGTAAATGTTAGCCTGCTATTCCCGATCAATTACAAATGCTGAGCCGCCTGAGACCGCAATGGTGTCACCAGGATATAGCTTGCGTCCCCGCCGGGTTTCCATCTCGCCATTTACCATAATCTGACCTTCCTGAATTACCAGCTTTGCTTCACCACCACTCATAACCAGATTTGCCAACTTAAGAAAGCTGTCCAGTTTGATGTAGTCGGTGTCGATTGATATCATTTCAGGCATGGGAGACCTTCCTATCCAGGCTGCGGTATTGAATCGCCTCAGCCAGGTGGGGCTCATGGATCGCTTCAGATCCGGCTAGATCAGCAATGGTGCGGGCCACTTTAAGAATGCGGGAATAGCTGCGGGCTGAGAAGCCAAGCTTGTCACCGGCCAGTTCCAACATCCGGTGACCAGCAGCATCAAGCTCACAATGCTTCTTGATCAGACGTGCGTTCATCTGGGCGTTGCAGTGGACTTTGCTTCCCTTGAATCGTTCGAGCTGAATCTGGCGAGCCTGTATTACCCGAGCGGCAATGACAGCGGACGACTCGGTCTCGCGTGTGTCAGACAGGTCGCGGTAGGCCACGGCAGGCACTTCAACATGTAGATCGATCCGGTCCAGCAGCGGACCGGAGATACGGGAACGGTACCGCTTGATGGCGATCGGGGTGCAGGTGCAGGCATGGGTCGGGTCGCCCAGGTAGCCGCAGGGGCAGGGGTTCATGGCAGCCACCAGCATGAAGCGGGAGGGATAGGTTAGAGATTGTAGTGAGCGCGAAATGGTGACCTTGCCGTCTTCTAACGGCTGGCGCAGTACTTCAAGGGCATTTTTCTTGAACTCCGGCAGTTCATCCAGAAACAGCAGGCCGTGGTTGGCCAGAGAAACCTCGCCGGGGCGGGGTGAAGAACCGCCGCCGATCAGACCAACGTCCGAGATAGTATGATGTGGAGCACGAAATGGCCTCGTGGTGACCAGGGCGTGGCCGGATTCCAGCAGGCCGCTGACACTGAACACAGCGGTGGTTTCAATGGCTTCATCAAAGCCTAGAGGAGGTAAAATAGAAGGGATCCGACGGGCCAGCATGGTCTTGCCTGAACCGGGAGGGCCGATCATCAAGAGGTTGTGACCACCGGCAGCGGAAACCTCAATGGCCCGTTTGGCATGGTCCTGGCCACGGACCTCGCAAAAATCTTCACCATGCTCTTCCTGTTGCTGAAAGAGCTGGTGCAGGTCAAGCTGTTTGGGGGCGATCTCCAGCTCACCACGCAGGAACTGAACCACATCAGCCAGGGTGGCAGCAGGTAGGATCTCAACTCCTTCAACAACCGCAGCCTCGGCAGCATTGTCAACCGGCAGGATCAGGCCGGAAAGCCCGGCCTGACGCGCAGCTACGGCAACCGGCAGGGCACCACGTACCGGTTTCAGGCTGCCATCAAGGGAGAGTTCGCCCAGTAGAATATAGCGCTGCAGACGATCACCGGTAATGGTGCCGGTGGCAGCCAGGATGCCGATGGAGATCGGCAAGTCAAAGGCAGCCCCTTCCTTTTTGAGGTCGGCTGGCGCCAGATTGGCAGTTATTCGGCGGGGGGGGAAATCGTAGCCGCTGTTCTTCAGAGCAGCCTTGACCCGATCTTTACTTTCTTTGACCGCGCCATCCGGTAGGCCAACGGTTGAAAACTGAGGCAGCCCCTGGGCAATATCCACCTCAACATCAACCAGGATGGCATCGATACCGACAACGGCGGCGCTCAGGACCTTGGCCAGCATTTAGGCTTCCTTCAGCATGATAAAGCCCATCTGGCGTCCGGTTTCACCTCCGTCACGGCGGTAGGAGAAGAACCATTCTTTCTGACAGCAGACACAGTGGCCGAGCGTCTGGATCGAATCAATCTGCAGGCCCGCATCCTCCAGTTGCATCCGGTTGGCCAGGGCAAGATCAAGCCGCCATTTGCCTGCTCCTGCCGGCTCTGCTACGGCATTCCAGAGTTCTGTCTGATTTTTAAATCCATCTTTAACCGGCTGGTCCACTTCATAGCAACAGGGGTTGATACAAGGACCGATTGCAGCACATATATCTCTGGGGCGGCTGCCGAACACCTGTTTCATTCCTTCAACGGCCTGCATGGTTATCCGTGCTGCTGTGCCCTGCCAACCAGCGTGAACCGCAGCAATGACCTTTTTTACCGGATCAAAGAACAGGATCGGTACACAGTCTGCCACGGTGACGCCGATCATGACACCGGGCTGATTGGTGATGATGGCGTCAGCTTCAAGGCCGGTGAAATGAGAAAAATCATCATTGGGGGCATCAATAACCAGAATATCACTACCATGGTTTTGGCGCACCGTAACCAGACGTTCCAGGGGAATACCAAAGGTCCGGGTCAGCAGGCTGCGATTGCCCTCCACATTGTGCGGAGAATCTTCGGTATTCATCCCCAGGTTTAACGAGTTGTAGGGTGGTCGTGAGATACCTTCGTGGCGGGTTGTGAACCCCTGGATTGTTACTGGGGCTGTTGTTTCAAAGCTGGGTGCAAGGTAGTGAATGCGCCCGATGCGGGTTGTTTCCATTTGGAATTCCTTTGCCTTTCAAGGCGTATTGCGGTTTAATGTCTGCCGGCGGCGATGCCACCAGACGTAGCCTGCCACCAGGCCGCAGCTGGCAAGTACAACCCAGAGCAGGGCACGATGGGACCAGGCCATGACCAGTTCCTGATTCTGACCGATGGCATAGCCGATCCAGGTCAGGATGCTGCACCAAAGTCCCGCTCCAAGCAGGGTGTAGAGAGAAAAACGAAGGTGATTCATGCCGGCCACGCCAGCCGGGATAGAGATCAGGTGGCGTATCACTGGCAGGAGACGACCGATAAAGGTTGATATCTCACCATGCTGCAGGAAAAAAGCCTCAACCCGCTGAAATTTATCCGGTGGAATCAGCACGTAGCGACCATATTTGAGAATCAGAGGACGACCCAGATAGTGAGCTGCGTAGTAGTTGGCATAGGCCCCGGCCAGACTGCCAAAGGCTCCGGCAAGGATGGCAGGCAGCCAGTCCATTCGTCCCTGATGGATTAAATGTCCAGCCGGAGGCATCACCAGTTCGCTGGGGACAGGAATGATGGAACTTTCCATGGCCATTAACAGGAAGATACCGGGGTAGCCCATGCTGCCAATGGTTTCCAGCAGCCAGTGAATCAGCGTATGCAGCATATTGTTCCTTTATCAAGCATAAATGCACCTCTTTATACCTTAAAAAGACGGGCGATACAACCGCCCCCATGAAGGGAGCTTTCAATGTGTATCAGACTTTTTGCGTTATTGCTTGTTGCACCGTTACTGCTTGGAGGCTGTGCTGCGTATAAAAACATGAACCGCCAGGAAAATTGTGACAAGGTGGTTAAGGATTACAGCCGTATGATCCGTTGGAATGAGGCGGAAAAAGTTGGTATGGCCTTTGTCGGTCCCAAGCAACGCGCTGCGTTTGATAAGACCGCTGAATCAATCCGTCGCCGCGGCGTATCTATGGTTGATTTTCGTATCCTGGCCAAAGAATGTATGGCTGAAAAGAAAAAGGCTGAAGCCACGGTTGAGTTTGACTATTTTATCCTGCCGGATAATCGTCTTAAAACCATTACCGATCATCAGACCTGGATTTTCCTGGAGGAAAATCCGCAAGATCCAGATGCAGGTGAAGGCTGGAAGATAACCTCTCCCCTGCCTGAATTCAAGTAGCAGCAATGGCTGTACTGTCAGCACAGGTCAATGCTTTTCTTGAGTTTCTGGCAACACAGCGTAATGCCTCGCCCCATACCATTGCAGCGTATCGCAATGATCTGACCAGATTTACTGCATTTGTCCGTCAGGAGCGTGGTGATGACAGTGATGCATCAGCCGTTGATCACCTGCTGCTACGGCTGTACCTGGCCCGTTTAAGTGGCTCCGGCAATACTCGCCAAGGGCAGTACGCAAAGAGTAGCATAGGGCGAAAACTGGCGGCTGTCAGGGCTTTTTTTGCCTGGCTGGTGCGGAGCAAGCAGCTTGAGATCAATCCGGCGGAGCTGATTGCCACCCCCAAACGTGAACAGCGTCTCCCTTTTCACCTGAATATTGACCAGATGGTTGCACTGGTAGAGGCCCCTCCTCATCAGGCTGGTGAAGAACAGGGTAAAAGCAGGGATACTGCTATTCTTGAGCTGCTCTATTCAAGTGGTTTGCGCGTCTCTGAACTGACCAATCTGACGATCGGGGATGTTGATCGTGCTGCCGGCATGGTGCGTGTACTGGGTAAAGGGAGCAAAGAGCGGATTGTACCGGTCGGTGCAGCGGCGCTGGCTGCTCTGGATAGCTATCTGGTTGAACGGGGGACGCTCGATGAGGCAGCCCCGCTTTTTCTTGGTAGTCGTGGAGGCCGGATCAACCGCAGGGCGGTTGCGGAGCTGGTAACGCGTTGGTCAAAGACAATCACAACCTTCAAATCTGTCTCGCCCCATACGTTACGCCATACCTTTGCCACCCACCTGCTTGAGGCAGGAGCTGACCTGCGCTCTATTCAGGAGCTGCTGGGACACGCATCCTTGTCAACCACGCAAAAATACACCCATGTCGGGATTGATCGTTTGCTGGAGGTATATGACAAGGCCCATCCCCGTGCCCAAGAACAAAAAAAGGGAGACGATTAGTCGCCCCCCTTGGTGTTTGTATTGTGGAGTACGCTGCTAAGCCAGTTCGATAGTGATTTTTGCCCCTTCTTCCACCTTCAGCTTGCGCTCAATTCCTGGGCCAACCACCAGCGCATTATCATACTGCATTTCAACATCATTGATAATCATGACCGGGAAGGTGCCACCGCCCCCAGCATCAGTCGTGACCTTGAACTTCTTGCTACTCTTGCCAAAAAACGTACTGATATGTTTTGCGGTTGCCTGGCTGACGGCAACCATGCCCAGCTGGTCAAAACTGCTGCTGACATCACCTTTCTGGAGATGGGCAATCCGCAACACCATCCCTTCAGAACCACTGGCAGTTGGTGCAGCTACAACCGGCGTTTCACCTGGTTTGGGCAGCAGTTGCTCAAGCTTACGCAGGGCAAGATTCAGGGTAATGTTAACCATGGAGGTGTTAACATTCTTTGAGCAGAGTACACTGATATAGGCATTTCCTAAAGGTCTGACAATCAGGCGACCTTCAGAAAAACGCAGCTCCATGCCAGACATGGTTTGGGAAATCTGAAGCGCATGTAGACAGTCAAGAATGGTTCCTGCTGCAGTACCAAGCTGTTTCTCGTCCAGTATGAGCGGGCAGGCGGAAGCAAGGATCTTCCCCTGATCATTGTACAAAGAACTGCCAATTACACCATCTATTGCGGTTATCTGTTGCAGGATAGTCTGCATGAACCCTACCTCCCCGGTACCAGAGCGGTTCTGATTTCAGCTTCAACGGCATCCAACTTGTTACCGGCAGCCACAGCAATACCGAGATAGTGCTGTTTAGAATCGTACATCAAGAGATCAAAATGCTGGGTCTGTACAGCTGCTGACTTAAGTTCTCCTAGCCCGAGGAAATCACCCAGGCTGTTACCTGACTGGGCAAGAAAAAGGGTCTTGGCTGCCAGCGCCTCAGCTTCCATACTGTCATCCTGAATCGGGTGCCCCTGTTTATCCAGCAGCACGGCATAGGTAATGGCATCAATCTGCATCACCCTGGCTGCTGCTGCACTCATGGTGCGCTGAGGACTTGCCGGGTCTACCGGGCGCGGCTCTTTACGGCGTTCGCTGGTGTCAATCACATCTGCAAAAGACTCTTCAGGAACTGCTGTAGCTGCATTGTTTTCTTCATCCATTCTGCGGTGGGCTTCCAGCAGCAGGAAGTTAAGGCTGCAGTGAATGGTGCAGACATTGGTGGTCATCTCTGGTGCGAGGCTGAAGTTACCGCCGGGCCACTTGAGAATTTCGTAGATGGCATCTTCACCGCTGAATGAGGCCTGCTCAGCATGGATGATTTCGCCGTCCACAAAATAGATGGCACCACGGTGGTCCAAGTACTCCACCGTAATACAGCCTGAATAGCGATTGTGTCCCTTAATCTGGATGACGTCGGCGAGCGAAAGACCGGCAATCTCACCCTGGAAGCCGCTAACTGCTTCTGCCATGAATGAACTCCCGCGTGGAATGTGCCCTGAATATAAGAGCGAATATCATGAATTTGAGATCTTACGCACTTTATTGTCTAAGCGCAAGGAGGAATTTTCCTGCTAAATGTGACACAGGAAAATAAAAAGCCCCGCCGATTTTCCGGCGGGGCTTTTTTACAACTATCTAATAATTCAACTATTCGCAGAGGTCAATCTTTACATCCCAGTTCTTCACCTTCATGGTGCCGTTCTGAGCCAGGTTGAGGTGCATCTTGAAGGCGCGATCCCACAGTTGCGGCTCGTGGCCAACACCCTTGGCGATACACTCCTTCTCAGCAATGTTCAGGTACTCGGTCAGCTGATCCTTGTAATCCGGGTGGGCACACTTCTCAATGATGCGGCGGGCGCGATCCTTGGGAGCCATACCGCGAACGTCAGCCAGACCCTGCTCGGTGATCACGCAGTCAAGGTCATGCTCGGTGTGGTCAATGTGTGAGCAGTGTGGCACAACGCAGGAGATACCGGTTGGGTCAGTCTTGCTCGGACGGCTTGAAGGAGTATGCATCATCTTCAGGTAGCCGTTACGCAGGAAGTCGCCGGAACCACCAATACCGTTGATCATACGGGTACCGCCAACCAGGGTGGAGTTGGCGTGTGCATAGATATCAATCTCAACCGGGGTGTTCATGGCGATACAACCCAGACGACGGATCGGCTCAGGTGCGTTGGAAATGGAGAGCGGACGCAGGGTGCACTTGCCGAAATACTTGTCCCAGTTCTCGAAGAAGCGTGGGAAGCCCGGGCTTTCAGACAGCGACAGTGAGCAAGCGGAAGCAGCGTCGCACTTGCCGGAATCCATCAGGTCAAGGATGGTGTCCTGCAGAACTTCGGTAAACACGGTCAGACCGGTGAAAGGACCTTTTGCCAGACCACCGATAACAGCGTTTGCAATGGAACCAACACCGGACTGGATCGGCAGCAGGTTCTTGGGCAGACGGCCTGCCTTTACTTCGAAAGTAAAGAAGTCAATGATGTGGTTTGCAATTGCTTCTGAGGTGTCGTCCTGCTCGGCAAAGGCACGGCCCTTATCACGCAGTTTGGACTCAACCACGGCAATGATCTTGGAAGGATCGCAAGGATAGTAGGTGGTACCAACGCGATCAGCGGTTTTCTGGATGTTAATAACCTGACGATTTGGCGGGTTGTCGCAAACGATGATGTCGTGGATACCTTCAAAGGAAGGCTCACCGGTGTTTACCTCAACGATGACCTTATCGCACATCATCAGGATTTCGCCGATAACACCGCAGGAGGTGGTCGGTACCAGGCCGCCGTCTTCGGTAATAGCGGAAACTTCGATGATGGCCAGATCCAGACGGCCGGTCTCGGAATCTTTGGTGTAGAAGCCATAGCCCAGATCCTGAGCAAACAGGGAGAGGTGCTTGTCACCCATCCGGATACGGCCAGCGTTGATACCGGCAGCAATGTCTTTACCGGTCTGGTACGGCCAGCGACGGTCGATCATATCCAGCTGTGCCCAGCGGTTTTCAGTTTCTGCGCCAACGGAGGCACCGATGAACAGGTTAAACTTCAGCTTGCCTTGCAGATTATTTTTCTCAACGTGCTCGGCCAGGGCGATCGGTACTACTTTGGGGTAACCAGCAGGGGTAAAACCTGACCAACCCAGGTTCATGCCGTTCTTGAAGTACTCAATGCACTGCTCGGGGGTCTTGACTTTGTCCAACAGTGATTTGCAGCGAACGCGGTCTTGCAAAGTTCCGTACTCTGACATCTTACTACCTCCTGTTTTGTTTTTGTGTCTACACAGCGTCGAAGCATAGGCGCAACGGCGAATAAAACCTTAAAAATATATGTAAATACAGTTTGTTACAAAAACTAAAATATACTTACAGCAAAGTAGAACCGGATTTTACTTAAGCGAGTTCCTAGAGTCAAGGCAATTTATTCAGTTTTTTGCATAACGCACTCATCCGGATAGATGACATGCAGCAGGCACAGTCCCTGAGGTGGGGCGGTGACACCACCCCGTTGTCGATCTGGCTCGGCCAGCAGGCTGGCAACATGCTCAGGTACAAAACGTCCTCGTCCCACATCCACCAAAGTACCGGCCATGATCCGCACCATGTACTTCAGGAAACCGCCACCAGTGACATCAATAGTTATCAGAGCGCCATTCCGGGCAATACTGATCTCATCAATCCTGCGCTGGCTGGTCACCGCGCTGCAATTGGCACCACGGAATGAAGCAAAATCATGCTCACCAATAAAATAGGCGGCTGCCTTCTGCATCGCCTGCAGATCAAGCTGATCACGTACATGCCAGGAGGTGCGGCAATTAAGTGGACTCCGGACAGGAGCGTTGTAGATGGTATAACGGTAGGTTTTGGAACGGGCTCCACCAATGGCGCGAAAGTGGCTCGGCACTTCTTCGGCAGACTGAATCGCAATATCCTGCGGCAGATGGGTATTAACGCCATCCACAAAAGCCTTGAGCGGAATTGCTGCTTCGGTGCGGAACACCGCTGGCATGGCAACGGCATGTACCCCGGCGTCGGTGCGACCGGAGGACTGCACCCGCACCCGTTGCCCAAGGATTTTGGCCAGTGCCAGCTCCACGGTTTCCTGGATTGAGATGCCGTTGGTTTGCTCCTGCCAGCCGCAGTAGTTGGTGCCGTCGTATTGAATGATGAGTTTTATTGTTCGCATGAAAAAGGGAGCGGTTTTTTTCCGCAATCTCGGCGTCAGGCTTCACATTCACTTGTGCGGCGTACTAGTCTGTACGCCTCCGCGTGAATGCTTGCCTTCCTTGACCTTGCGAAAAAATCCTCGCTCCCTGAACTCCTCGTCAATTGAGGTTGTAAATCTTGGGCTTACTTCTCCAGCAAAATCCTCAGCATGCGCCGCAGCGGCTCGGCCGCACCCCACAGCAGCTGATCGCCGCAGGTGAAGGCCTGGACATACTCAGGTCCCATCTTCATCTTGCGGACCCGGCCAACCGGCACGGTCAGGGTGCCGGATACGGCAGCCGGGGTCAAACCGGCCAGGCTGTCTGCCTTGTTGTTGGGGATCAACTTGACCCACTGGTTGTCATTGGCGATCAATTGCTCGATCTCGGCCAGCGGCAGATCCTTGTTCAGCTTCATGGTAATGGCCTGGCTGTGGCAGCGCATGGCGCCAACCCGTACACAAATGCCGTCCACCGGGATCGGGCTACTGGTGCCCAGGATCTTGTTGGTCTCCTGGAACCCTTTCAGCTCTTCGCGGCTCTGGCCATCCTCAACCTCGCGGTCGATCCAGGGCAGTACGTTGCCGGCCAGCGGGAAGCCAAACTCCTTGGTGGGCATGGAGCCGTCACGCAGGGTGTTGGTTACCTTCTTGTCGATCTCCAGAATGGCGGAACCGGCATCCTTCAGCTCTTCAGCAACCACGTTGTTGAGGGTACCCATCTGAGCCAGCAGCTCACGCATGTTGGGAGCGCCGGCGCCGGAGGCTGCCTGATAGGTCATGGAGGACATCCACTCCACCAGACCGGCCTTGAACAGGCCGCCCAGACCCATCAGCATCAGGCTTACGGTGCAGTTGCCGCCGACATAGTCCTTTACGCCCTTGGCCAGCGCAGCATCAATCACGTTGCGGTTGATCGGGTCAAGGATGATCACGGCATTGTCTTCCATCCGCAGGGTGGAGGCGGCATCGATCCAGTAGCCGTTCCAGCCTTGCTTGCGCAGTTCAGGGTGAACCGCCTTGGTGTAGTCGCCACCCTGACAGGTGATGATCACATCCAGTTTTTTAAGTTCTTCAAGGTCATCAGCCTTCTTTAGGGTGCCACCACCCATCGGGGCAGGTTGACCTGCCTGGGAGGTGGTGAAAAAGACCGGCTCAAAACCGAGGGCAAAATCGTTTTCTTCCTGCATCCGCTGCATCAGCACTGAACCGACCATGCCTCGCCATCCAACGATACCAACTTTCATATGCGAAATCCTTTCGTGTTTAGAATAAAGTCCAAATCAAAAGAATTGGAACGCGGATTAAATCTGATTTGTTGCTGATTTTCACGGATTTAAACCAAAACAGAATAAAATCTGCGTAAATCCGCTCAATCCGCGTTATCCGCGGTCTATTCAAATTACTTCATTACCCCAGTGCTGCGATGATTGCGTCGCCCATCTCTTTGGTGTTAACCAGTTTCTCACCCGGCAGATTCTGGAAGATGTCGCGGGTGCGGTAGCCTTGATCCAGCACCTTGGCTACGGCGTTGTCAATGGCATCAGCCGCATCAACCATGCCGCAGGAGAACTTGAGCATCATACCGGCAGACAGGATCTGGGCGATTGGGTTGGCGATACCCTGACCAGCAATGTCAGGGGCGGAACCGCCAGATGGCTCGTACATGCCAAAGCTGCCTTCAGCCAGTGAGGCGGAGGGGAGCATCCCCAAAGAACCGGTCAGCATGGCGGCCTCATCGGAGAGGATGTCGCCGAACATGTTCTCGCAGAGGATCACGTCAAACTGCTTGGGCCACTTAACCAGCTGCATGGCGGCGTTATCTACGTACATATGGGAAAGCTCAACATCGGGGTACTGCTTAGCGATGTCGATCACGATCTCACGCCAGAGCACCGAGGAGGAAAGTACGTTGGCCTTGTCAATGGAGCAGACCTTCTTGCCCCGCTTCTGGGCAGCCTGGAAGGCCACATGGGTGATCCGCTCGATCTCCGGTACGGAGTACTTCATGGTATCAACGCCGATCCGGTTGCGGCCCTCGCCCTCGATCCCTTTGGGTTGCGAGAAGTAGATGCCACCGGTCAGTTCGCGGATGACCAGTACGTTGAAGCCACCTGCAATCACTTCTTCCTTAAGGGA
>JAJTBI010000067.1 GCA_021286935.1 Geobacteraceae bacterium | reverse complement strand
TGAGGTAACTGAGTCCTCTTTGATGCAGCACGAAAAGAAAGCGGAGTTGATCCTGAAACGAATCAGCAACCTGGGAGTCAGGCTTGCCGTGGATGATTTTGGCACCGGCTACTCCTCTCTATCTCGAATAAAACAGTTTCCTGTGCAACTTTTGAAGATAGATCGCAGCTTTATTACCGGTATTCTGGATAACCGGACCGACAAGGAAATTGCCGCCACCATCGTAGCCATGGGACATACCCTGGGATTCAAGGTGTTGGCTGAAGGTGTTGAAAACAAGGAACAACTTGAGCTGTTGCGCCAGCTGCCCTGTGACCTGTATCAAGGTTTTCTCTCCGGCAGACCGATGCCGGCTGAAGAATTATGCTTGGTTTTGCAGGAAAATATGAGTAATTGTTAAAAAATGATTACTTGCTATGCATTGAACACGAGGAAACCAATGAAAAAGAAGACTCCTGCACCGCCGCTTGCACCTGTTTCTACTTCCTCCACCATTCACTATGTCGGTATCGGTGCCTCTGCCGGTGGCCTGGAAGCGATTGAGAGCTTCTTTACCAACATGCCGCCGGACAGCGGCATGGCTTTTATTGTGGTGCAGCATCTTTCCCCTGATTACAAAAGCTTGATGGTGGAACTGCTTTCAAAAAAAACCACCATGCCGGTCCACCGGGCCGAAGATGCCATGGAAGTGCTTCCCAACCATGTCTACCTGATTCCGCCCAAAAAGAACCTGACCATCTTTCACGGCAAGTTGTTGTTGTCCGACCAGGATCACAGCCGTGGGATCAACCTGCCGATTGACCTGTTCCTGCGGTCTCTGGCCGATGACCAGGCTGAACGGGCCGTAGCAATCATTCTTTCCGGCACCGGTAGCGACGGCATGCGCGGGGTACGGGCCGTCAAGGAAAACGGCGGCATGGTCATGGTGCAGTCTGAAGAATCAGCCAAGTTTGACGGCATGCCCCGTTCGGCCATTTCCACCGGTCTGGCTGATTTTGTGCTGCCACCGGACCAGATGCCCCGGCAACTGCAGGCGTTTATTAAACATCCCTATGTAACCAAGTCAGAACGTTCTGAAAGCCTGCTCAGCAATGAAGACGGCATGATCAGGATTTTTGCCCTGCTGCGGGAGCGCTGCAAGGTGGATTTTACCTATTATAAACCCAGTACGGTGGTACGCCGGATTGAGCGGCGTATGTCCATTAATCAAGTGGAAGACATTAAGGACTATGTCAACTATATCCTCAGTAATCCCTCAGAGTTGACCACGCTCTACCGTGAACTGTTGATCGGAGTCACCAGCTTTTTCCGCGATCAGGAGGCGTTTGATTTTCTTGCCACCAATGTTCTGCCTGACCTGTTTCGTAACGCCACCAGCCGTGAAATTCGCTTCTGGGTTGCAGCCTGTTCAACCGGCGAAGAGGCCTATTCGTTAGCCATTCTGGCCCGCGAATGCCTCGAAAAGCTGGGCAGTTCCCATGATATCAAGATTTTTGCCACCGATATTGATCGTGACGCGATTCATTTTGCCGCTGCCGGCAGCTATCCCGAGAGTATTGCCGCTGACCTGTCACCCCGGATTCTGGCAAAATATTTCCACAAACGTGACGACAACTTCCAGATTGCCCGTACCATCCGCGAAATGGTGGTCTTTGCCCAGCACAACCTGATCAAGGACCCTCCCTTTACCAATATAGATCTGATCAGCTGTCGTAACGTACTGATCTACTTTCAGCCGATTTTGCAACGCAAGGTGTTCGAGTTCTTCAATTTTTCATTGGCAGCCAACGGTGCGCTCTTCCTGGGCAGCAGTGAGTCAACCGGCGAAATGGCCTCCTATTTTGATGTGCTTGACCAGAAGCTGAAGATATTCCGCTCCAAAGGCAGGATGAAACCGCTTTCAGACACCCATCTGCCCAGTGTCTCCGATACACGCTTCCATGAGATGAAGGGACAGTTTGCCATTGCCCGCCGGGCTGTGCGAGCCACGGAAGAAGAGCGGGTTATGGAGCGTTTCATTGAGGCTGCCAGTGTTGACTACATCCCCCTGGCCCTGGTGGTTAACGAACAGCTTGAGGTGCAGCATATCTTTGGAGATGCCTCTGGCTACCTTAAGCTGCCGTCCGGCAAGGTGGTCAACGACATCTCGAAAATGGCGGTCAAGGAACTGGCAATCCCTCTGGCCACGGGGATTCAGAAGGTGTTCCGTCAGCATCAGGAACTGCGTTTTTCCAATATCCGGGTCAGTCAGCCGGATGGAAACCGCCTGATTGACATGCGGATCAAGTTGCTGCCGGCTAAAAAGGAGCAAGACCACCTGGTTGCAGTATTTATTACCGAGACCAGAAAAACTGATGCCAGTGACACCGGCCAACCGGTACAAACCTATGACCTTTCAAAAGAAGCAGAAGACCGGATGCGGGATCTGGAGCACGAACTGCAGTTTACCCGTGAAAACCTGCAGGCAACCATTGAAGAACTGGAAACATCCAATGAAGAGCTGCAGGCCACCAACGAAGAGCTGTTGGCCAGCAACGAAGAGCTGCAATCCACCAACGAGGAGTTGCAATCCACCAACGAAGAACTGTTTACGGTCAACGCAGAATATCAGAGCAAGATCATTGAACTGACTGAACTGCACAACGACCTTGACAACCTGCTTTCGGCAACCCAGATCGGCAATCTTCTGCTTGACGAAAACATGGAGGTTCGCCGTTTTTCAAAGCGGGTCTGCGAGATCTTCAAGCTGCTGGATAGCGACATTGGTCGTCCAATCACCCATATCACCCACCATCTGCTGAATTGCGATCCGATTGCCTTGATCAGGGATGTTCAGCTCACCTCAAAGTCCCAGGAGCTTGAAGTACAGACCCAGGATGGCCGCTGGCGCCTGATGCGAATAGTCCCCTACGCCATCGGCCCCAAGACCTTTTCCGGTACGGTGGTCTCTTTTGTTGACATTAACCAGCTCAAATTGGCTCAGGAAAGCGCCTGCGAAATGCAACAGCTGTTTGCCGACGTGGTCCATTCATCCCCGGCCCTGGTCTGGCTGGCCGATACCACCAAAGGATGTATCTGGTTTAATGAACCCTGGCTGGCCTTCACCGGACGAACCATGGAACAGGAACTGGGTAACGGCTGGGCTGCCGGCGTCCACCCTGATGATTTTGATCGTTGTCTGAAAATCTATACGGAGTCCTTTGATCAGATGAAACCGTTTTCAATGGAATACCGTCTGCGTCGCCATGACGGTGTCTACCGTTTACTGCTTGATGAAGGACGGCCGCGCTTCAAACAGGACGGCAGCTTTGCCGGCTACATCGGCGCCTGCCTGGATATTTCCGACAAGACCTGCCCGTTTGACCAACCCAACTGTATGATGCACGCAGTACGCTCTGGAGCCCCGACATGACCTCCCGGAACGAACCAGTTGATTTTATGCAGTTACGAAAACGGGCAGAGGCGCTCATCAGTGCAGCTCCTCAGACAGCTTGCGATCTGACGCCGGACGAGATCAAAACATTGGTGCACGATCTCTCGGTACACCAGATAGAGCTTGAGCTGCAGAACGATGAACTCCTGCGCGCCCAGCAGTTGATAGAAAAATCAAGGGATGATCTTGCCCGGCTCTACCATCAGGCCCCGGTTGGCTATCTGAGCCTGAATCGGATCGGCATTATTGAGCGTTGCAACCGGACTTTTGCCAACATGGTCGGCAAAACCTGCGAAAAACTGACCGGCAAACCTTTGGCAGATCTGCTGGAAGGGACGGATCGCGATATCTTTCTGGGAAGATTCCGTTCTTTTTTTAACCATCCAGAAGACAAATTCATAGACCTGCATTTCCCTGCACGGGGGGAGTCAAACGGGTTCCATGGACGGATAACCGCCAGTCTGGAAACCAATCCGGTAGAGCAAGACGACCGGGAACCTCGTTTACTGATGATTGTTCAGGACATCTCCGAGCAGAGAATAGAATCGCTGATCCGTATCAAGGCAGAACAGACACTGAAAAACCACGACATTTTTGTCTCCACACTACTGGAAACCATACCAATCCCGCTTTTTTATAAAGACACCCAGTGCCGCTACCTGGGATGCAATGAGGCTTTTAAGGCGTTTACCGGCCTTACGGAATCGCAGCTGATCGGTAAGAGCGTCTTTGATATTGCTGCACCGGAGATTGCGATCCAGTACGATGAAAAAGACCGGCAGCTGCTGGAGCACCCAGGCAGCCAATCCTATGAATGGAAAGTCAGGGCTGGTGATGGCAGCATCAGAACCGTTGTCTTTAACAAGGCCACGTTTAATGATGTTGACGGTCAGTTAGCCGGTATCGTCGGGGCCATACAGGACATTACCGATCTGAAGGATTTACAGTCTACGTTAAAACAGGCCAAAGACGTGGCAGAACAGGCTAATCGAGCCAAAAGCGAATTCCTGGCCAATATGAGCCATGAACTGCGCACACCCATGAATGGCGTGATCGGCATGGCTGAACTGCTTTCAATGTCTGAGCTATCTGAAGAACAGCAGGATTTTGTAGCGGCAATTAAGCAAAGTGGGCAAAACCTGGTTAAGATCATCGGCGACATTCTTGACCTGGCAAAGATAGAAGCTGACAAGATAGAGCTGGAGCATGAACTCTTCTCACTTCGCGCTACAATTGACCAGCTACTGCGTCTGGTGCGCCCCCAGGCACAGGCCAAAGGTTTGATTATTTTCAATCGCGTGGAACCGGAACTACCGGATTTATTCTGGGGTGATGCTGGCAGGTTGAATCAGATTTTACTCAATCTGCTGAGTAATGCCATCAAGTTTACCCAACAGGGCTGTATCAGCATAACCGTGTTACCAGGACCGGCTACTGACAATCGCCTGACGCTCTGCTTCAGCGTTAACGATACCGGCATCGGCATCCCCCATGCCAGCCTGCACAAACTCTTTATTCCTTTTAGTCAGGTAGACAGCTCAACCACCCGTAGATTCGGCGGCACCGGCCTAGGGTTAGCCATCTCAAAACAACTCGTAGAACTGATGGGCGGGACTATTAGCGTTGAAAGCGTTGAAGGTAGCGGCTCCACCTTTTTTGTCAGACTTCCGCTGAAACTGGCTGAAGACACAGCCAGTATTCCCCTCCCGTCAGCTCTGATAACGCCTATCAGCGAGCACAATCCAGCTGACTACTGCATTCTCGTGGTTGAAGATAACGAGCTAAACCTTAAAGTACTGGAGCTTATGCTCGACAAGCTTGGCTACCGAATAAAAACGGCCGCAGACGGACAAAACGCCCTGGAATTATTAAAAACAGACGATATTGATCTGGTACTGATGGACTGCAGTATGCCGGTACTTGACGGCTACCTGACCACGACAAAAATCAGAGCACCGGAAACCGGCACCAAAAAACCGGACATTCCCATTATTGCCATAACCGCACGGGCCATGTACGGAGACAAGGAAAAGTGTATCCAGACAGGGATGAACGACTATCTGGCTAAACCGATCAACTGCAGCTAACTTGCCGATAAAATTAAACTTTGGCTCAACCACAGGTCTTGACGCAAACTGCTTTCATCCGCTCCAAAGCTTGCTGCAACAGGCTCCGGGGACAGCCAAAATTAAGTCTGACAAACCCCGGTGCTCCGAACGGCGCCCCATCCGACAGCCCCACCCCGGCCTGTTCAAACAGGCCGGCAGGATCATCCACCCCCAGCCCTTGTGCATCAATCCAGGACAGATAGGTTGCCTCAACCGGCCAGGTTTTCAAGCCAGGCATAGCCTGAACCGCCTCCAGCACCAGATCACGATTCTGCCGCAGATACCCAAGCAGGGCCTGACGCCAGGGCTCGCCATCACGATAGGCAGCCAAAGCAGCCGTGTAGCCCAGCAGGTTGACATGGGGCACGATCCCGGCCATGACACCCCGGAAAGACTGCCGCAGCTGCTTGTCTGGAATAACGGCAAAGGAACAGCCCAGGCCGGGAATATTATAGGTCTTACTGGGGGCCAGCAGGGTAATGGTGCGCCTGGCCAGTTCCTGTACAAGGGTGGCAAAGGGGATATGCGTTTTGCCACTATCCAGCACCAGCCCGGCATGGATCTCGTCAGAACAGACCATCAGATCATGACGTTCAATCAGATCCGCCAGCGCCAGCTGTTCTGACCGGCTCCAGACCCTACCCACCGGATTGTGGGGGCTACAGAGCATCAGTAGCCTGGTTCGGGGAGTTATCGCCTGTTCCAACGCCTCCAGATCCATCTCCCAGCGGCCCTGTTGTTCAACCAGCGGCACACTGATCAGCTCCCGCCCGGCCAGTCCTGGCGCAGTCAAAAACGGCGGGTAGACAGGAGTAAAGGTGGCCACAGCATCCCCCGGCCCCCCCACCGCACGGCAGGCAACATTCAGACCGCAGACCAGCCCCGGCAGCCAGACCAGCCACTCCGGCTGCACCTGCCAGTTGTACTCTTGCCGCAGCATTGTCAGCACAACAGCAACCAGCTCTTCAGGCGGTCTGCTGTAGCCAAAAACACCATGTTCAACCCGTTGTTGCAGGGCCTCCAGCACAGCTGGTGGTGAACGGAAATCCATATCCGCCACCCAGAGCGGAATAATATCCTGCCCGTCATAGCGATCCCACTTTTCACTGGCGGTATGACGACGGTCAATCACCTCATCAAAATCAAACATCACAGCAACTCCCAGATGGTCAGCTCAGCAATGCTATGCTGGAACTTGCGCCGGGTCTCGCGGATCACAAACGGCAGATCCTGCGGTTCCCCCAGCAACTTGAAATAGGGTGACAGGACCGCCTTCAGGCCGTCAATCCCCCACACCGGCTCACCTGCCTCACGGTAGCCCCCCAACCACTCCTCTTGCTTGGCAAACTCTTCCGACCAGCTGTACGGGGATGCAAGCACCAACAGCCCCCCCGGATTGATCCGCTGGTGAATGGTGCTCAAAAACCTGCGTGGGGAGTAGAGCCGGTCAATCAGGTTGGCTGCCAGCACCAGATCATAACCGCGAAACTTCTCCGGCAGATTGCAGGCATCGGCCTGGTAAAACTGTACCCGCTGCCTGGCCTGCTCAAGGCCAAACTCAGCCAGGGTCACCTCGTGGAACGAAACAATCTCACCCTCTTCAGGAAAGGTATAGCGCAGCCCTCCTTCCTCCTGCATCCTGGCTGCCAGCCTGAAAAAACGGGTGGAAAAATCCAGACCGGTGACCTGCTGAAAACCACCCCTGGCCAGTTCAAAGCTGGCCCGACCCACGGCGCAGCCCAGATCCAGGGCATGCCCCATCCTACGCCCCTGCATCAGCCCAAGGCAGATCTCAGCGCAGCTTTTTTGAAAGTTAGGCACCCCAAACTGCTCCGGCCCGTAGTGGGCATGACAGTACTGGGCTGCCAATGAGTCTCGTTCGTACTGATCATCATGGATCAGCACCGGGGCGCTGCTCTCAACATAACGAAACCCGGCATGCTGAAAAAAATGCCGCCGGAAGGCATAGCGTGCATCCCTGGTGGCCTCGTTGCCGGTTGAGATCCATGAGCCGCCTTTGATCAGGTTATGGCGGGTATCAAAGGTGGGGGTGGAGAAGTCATCGTACCAGGGATGCACGGCAAAACCGTGAAACGGGTAAATCGGTGTCTCGGTCCATTGCCAGACATTGCCGATCAGGTCAAAAAAGTCTCCCTGCTGAAAGCGATCCACCGGACAGGATGACCCCCAGTGAGCCAGATTGATATTGCCCGGCGCACCTTCCCAATCTGTTTGATCTGGCAGCTTGCAGAGATCATGCAAGCGGTGCCATTCATCTTCAGTGGGCAGCCGGACCGGCTTCCCGGTCTGGGCTGCCTTCCAGTTGCAGAACGCCCTGGCCTCCAGATAATTGACCTCAACCGGCCAGTTCCAGGGCATCGGGATCTCACTGGCCATGGTACGCAGCAGCCAGCCCTGACTGTTGTTGATCCAGAACAAGGGATGTTCCGCCTGTTTGAATTGCCGCCAGTTCCAGCCCTCTTCAGTCCACCACTGCTGATCGCCATAGCAGCCAGCCTCGACAAAGGCCAGAAATTCACGGTTGGAGACCAGATACCGGGCCGCCTTGAAGTCAGCCACTTCTGCATCATGGCTGCCGTACTCGTTATCCCAACCATAGAGCGGGTGCTCTTTTGATTTACCCAACTGCACCATGCCACCAGGAACCGGCAGCAATTGATTCTGCGGAGGTTCACCCGTCTCTAGGCAGATCTCCCAGAACGGCAGTTGCTGTACCTGATTAAGGGGCAGTTGCCGGATCAGCACCGACGATGTTTCCAGGTGGATCCGCTCATGCTCAATCCCCATCATGACCGCCCACCAGGGAGACTCCCAGTTGATCGGCAGACTTAGCGGCATGGTACGGATCAACCGGTCCAGCACGGCGCGAACCTGATCCCGGTACGCCTTGACTGCCTGTACCGTTGGCCAGTCATAGTGGGCCTGATTCAGGTCATCCCAGGACATCTCATCCACCCCCACCGCGAACATCGATTCAAAAGCCGGGTTGATCCGCTGCTCAATTACCTTGGCAATGATCAGCTTGTTGATGAAAAAAGTAGCGGTATGGCCGTAGTAAAAGATCAGCGGATGGCGCAGCCGGTCAGGTTGCAGATAAAAGGTTTCATCAAAACGCAGGGTCTCGTACAGTTTTTCATCAATAGTAAAGGTAGCATGGAAGTAATCCAGTATCTCCTGCCGCTTCTGTTCCGGATCACCGCTATCCAATACAACCGTATGGTTATCCTTCAGGTTCATATCGCCCCCTTTTCTTTGCACTGCCCATCTCTGTCAGTATAGCCCAACTTTGACGACTACACCTTACTGTTACAATAATTTTACTGGACGCTGGCAGCGGTTACCCGTACCATGCAGCCAACTTAAGCACTAACACCAGATGAAAGGCTACAACAAATGGCACAGGCAAAAAAAGGCGATAAGGTACGGATCAACTTTACCGGTAAACTGGAAGATGGCAGCATCATAGAGACCACCCTTGAGGCACAGGACTGCTGTACTGATGATGATTGCGGTGATGACTGCGGCTGCGAATACGGCCCGATGGAACTGACCATTGGCGAAGAGGATTTCTTCCCGATGGTGGAAGAAGCCCTGATCGGCATGGCTCCCGGCGAGACCAAGACCGTAACGATCCCCGCTGCAGAGGCCTTTGGCGAGTACGATGCCGAGGCAGTCTTCACCATTGAAAAAGAGCTGCTGCCGGAAGACCTGACCCCTGAAGTGGGTGATGATCTGGTACTGACCGGCGAAGATGGTGAGGAGCTGGAAGTGACGGTGGTAGAAGTCGGCGATACTGCCGTTACCTTTGATGCCAACCATCCCCTGGCTGGCGAAGACCTGACCTATGAGGTTGAGCTGGTAGAGATTCTGTAATTCAAAACCTTAACGCAGAGTGGCAGAGAAGCAAAGGCACAGAGAGCATCAGTAAACATGGATTTTGCTGGTATCCGGTTTATTCGTTTTTCTCTGCGTCTCTGCAGCTCTCTTCTTTCTCTGCGTTAAGATTTTAAGATCTGTTTTCCGTTTGGTAGAAACCGTTATGTCCCACCCCTCGGCTCCGCACATACTTCCCTGGCCTTCCAATACCGTCCCCTTGATGCTGGCCCCGATGCAGGGGCTGACCAACCGCGGCCTGCGTCACCTGTTTGCCCAATGGGTCAGGCCGGATACCCTCTTTACCGAATTCATGCGGGTCGCACCCGGTGAAACCAACAAACGTCTGGCAGCCTCTGACCTGCGGGAGATTGCAGCAACAGAAGAAGGCATCCCACTGGTGGTACAATTGATCGGCCATGGCACTGAGGCGTTGGTGCATGCAGCCCGGCTTGCTCAAAATGCCGGAGCAACCCATATCAACCTGAATCTGGGCTGCCCTTTCGGGCGTATGACCACCGGCCTGACCGGCGGCGGCATGCTGCAACAGCCGCAGCTGTTGCAGGAGCTGATCCCGGCCTTGCGAGCCGAGATTCAAGGCAGTTTTTCCGTCAAACTGCGCGCCGGTTACGCCGACCCACAGCAGATTTTTTCACTGTTGCCGCTCTTTGAGTCTGCCAAGGTTGATTTTCTGGTACTGCATCCCCGCACGGTGCAGCAGGAGTATGAAGGATTGGCCGACCATGGCATCACCACCCGGGTGGTGCAGGAGACCGGCCTGCCGGTGATTGCCAACGGTGATGTACGAACTGTTGAGGAGGGTCTGCGGGTACTGGAACAGACCAAAGCGGCCGGCCTGATGCTGGGACGGGGTGCCATCGCCGATCCGTTACTGTTTCAACGGATTCGGTCCGGGGTAAGGAGTCAACCGGACCGTGCTGAGCGGGCTGCCATGTTACGTCACTACCTGACCGGGCTGTTGGAACGCTATCAGGCACTGTTCTGCGGGGAGCAGCAGATTCTGGGCAAGGTAAAGACCGTATTTTCAACCATGGATGACCCTGATTTTGCCAAGCAGCTCAAAGGGCTTAAAAAGGCCCGCAACATCCCGCAGTTTCAGGCAGAGTTAGACCTGTTGTGAAACCAGCACCACTGAAATATTGTCTCTGCCTCCTTTTGCATTGGCAGCATCAATAAGCGCGTCAGCTAATCTATCCAAACTGACGGCATGGTCGGCAAGAAGCGTCTCAATTTCAGCATCCGTCAACATATCAGTCAATCCATCAGAACAGATCAGGAGCATATCCTTCTGGCTGATTTCAATAACACTGAAATCAGGGTATGGCGGATTACCACATCCCAGTGACCTGGTCAGGGCATGAAACTGCTTTTGCGGGATATCCCCCAAAGGTGTGCCATTTGCAAGCAACTGCTCTCCCACGGTATGGTCATGGGTCAAACGTGTAAATCTGTGGCGTCCCTCCTGTCCGAGCAGCGGATCTGGCTGGGAATAGTATTCTCGCTGCAACAGATAACAACGGCTATCGCCGGCATTGACAATATAGGCCCGGTTGTTTTGCACCACGGCAACCACCAGCGTAGTCCCCATCCTGGCCATGGAAGGATCTGTTTGCGCTTTTGTGTAGATCTCCCAATGTGCGGCATGAAGCGCATGTACCATAAGCTCGAAATAGTCGTCAGCAGCCGTATGGGCAAGATTTGAGCGAAGTATCGAATACACCGTCTCAACCGCCAGGGCGCTTGCCACCTCTCCGGCATTATGTCCACCAATGCCATCTGCAAGCAGGTAGATCCCCAACGCATCATCGGTTTTGATACTATCTTCGTTATTCTGACGGACCAGACCGGCGTGGGTGGCATACCGAGAGTACATGGACATTCCTACGGTTTCTGCATGCAGTGATGCTGATACATCACGTCCAGATAGGCTGTCGTTTCAGTTGCCAGCTTCTTGGTATACCCCAGCACCGAAATGGTGGGTTCCACCTGCACAATGATCCCGTTAAGCGTAAATTCGGTATTTTTGAAGGCTTTACGCAGCCGCTTCTGAATATAGAGGGCGCTTGAGGCATCGGTCATCGGCAGAATCATAAGCGGTAAATAGGTTGGAGCCAGTTCATAGACACCAATAATATCGGTATCCCGCTTCATCACTCCCTTTAAAAGCTGTAACGACTGATTGGTCAGCTGGCTGACCATATCGGAGGTTAATTCAAGCACTGCTGTCGTCCAGGGATCAACCACCCGCTCATAGGAGATCAGCATGGTTGAAAATATCGTTTTATAGCGGGCATGCAGCTTTATCTCACGGTTTACAAAGAAGCATGTATTTTTTGCGTTATGCACGCCTGCCGGCAATTCAAGCGGATGGAGAACAACCAATGCAGCCCGTTTTTGGGCCTTCTGGATAATGCCAGCAATCGTTTCCGGAGAGTACCCCCGTGCAATCAGTAACGTCTGTATCTCTTCAGTAACGCCGCTGCCCTGTTTTCCCTGTTCAACAACCTGTTCAAGGATTGAAAGCACCGTTTCTTCATTTGGCTGTTCAGCCTGGTACATCCGGCTTTTGAGCCAATCACTCTTTATTCCGGAGACGGTAGCGGTAAACTGGCGAGCAAGGGTCTGAGCCACTTCCTGGACAATGGTCGGGCTGATATTCTGAGTTGTAAGTCTGTCAACAATTTCCCGTTCAATACGAGAAACAGCGGCCTGCAACATCACCCCGCCGCCGTTGGCGCTCACTTCTGGAGACTGCAGCGCCAACGACCTGCTCACCTTTTCAATGTAGTCACTTAACAGGGCCGACATCTGCTGTTCATCTGCGACAACGCCACCTTTTTTAATCTCTGAAGCCAACACAATCAGCCTGGCCGCTTCTTCGGGGGCATCTTTAATGCTTTCAAGCAACTCACTGAAGCTTAAACCAACATGCTCTGCAGCTTCAGCAACCACCTGCATCAAATCATCACTGGCAAGCTCTTTACACAGCTCTTTGACCAACAAAAGGTAGTCAGCAGGCGGCATCCCTTCGGCAAAGAGGCCATCCTTCAATTGGGGCAACAGATAGCGCAGCTCTTTAATATCCGGCAGCATCCTGCGAATAATCTGGGCCAGGCGTTTTACCGATATCTCCTTGTCGTTCCGATACTCTTCCTTGATCAGCCGGACAATAACCTGGTAGCTGATCTGGTTTAACTCGTTGATTACCAGCTCATCCGCAGCAGCCAGCTTGCCGGTTTCCTGCTGTATTCTGGCATTTTCAAGAATAGTTTCCTTAAGTTTATAGACCGATTCAAGCATTTCGGACGAACTGAGCGGCGTATCGTCATCACTATCAGGAGATGCAACAAAACGACGGGAAAGCTCCTTAATCTGACAGGTTAGTGAGGAATCACTTTCGGCAACAGGTGCGACTGTTGTTGAAGCCGTTCCAGAGGAAAGCAGTTCCGCGATTTCAGAAGACAACTCCCGGGACGCAGCCAATCCTGCGCCACCACTCTGTACAGCCTGCAAACTGTTTAACAGACTGTTTTCAGAAAGCAGTTCCTTGTTAATAATGGTCTCATCAACGGTAATCTTCTGGTACACGACATAATTAAGACGGACCCCGGCAACCTGCTGAGCCTTAAGGTACAGCTGCATTGCTTCGACATCCTTAAAATCTGCCAGGGATCCAATCATGTAAAACAGCGCCTGGACGCCTTCAAGGGACAGATTCCGGTCAAAGCTGACAGACTGTACACCAGCTTTGCTTAATCTGCTGGTAATGCGCGGAACACTTACCAGTTTATCAACACAGTGATTTTCAAGATAGACTGATCCCCGTTCAACACTAATGGTGATGATCTCCAGGGTATGAAGAGCTTGCTGCAGGAGGGTATAAAAATTTGCAGAACTGTCCTTGGTTGTCTGGTGGCCCCCACCAAACATAAAGGCGTTATTAAATGCCAGATTGAACAACCGGGCAATCTGTAATGCATATTTTGCGTCAATCACCGTGTCTGACATTGTATGATCCTGCTCCTGGGGGCAAACTGAAAATCCGGCTAAGCCAGGCTACGCGTACGGGTGTAGGTTTCCAACTCAACTTTAAACTCCAGACAGTCGGCAAAACGATTGGCCGGCAGTGAGGCCGTAGCAGTACAAATGATCGATTCAAGTTCACGGTCAATACCAGGATTCACCTCAGAAGGTCTGGCCGTAAAGAAGCTATCCGGGTCGGTTTTCTTGCGTTGAATCATATCAGCCGGAGGCTCACTGCGTACCGGCAGGAGTCCTGCAACCATCTCCATAAGTATAACACCGACTGAATACATGTCTGTCCGGCCATCAGTTTCAGAACGGGCCGCCTGCTCCGGTGAGATATACAACGGTGTCCCGAATAATGACGATGAGGCACTGTATTCAGCCCAGACCGTCCGGGCTATGCCGAAGTCTGCGACAATAGGACGCTTAAACCGGTCATCGATCAGAATATTTGCCGGCTTGATGTCTTGATGAACAACACCCTCATCATGTGCATAATCAAGGGCATCAAGCACCTGACAGATATAATGAATCGTTTCAGAAAACGGCAGGATACGCTTGGTTGGGACCGGATGTTTGCGCGCTCTGACAATCAGGGTTCGCAAGTCGTGACCAGCAATAAGTTGCATGATCTGGAAAAAGAAATCGTCAGTTTCACCCATTTCATACACCGGCACAATATTGGGATGATTAAGAATGCCGATAGTTTCTGCCTCATCACGGAACATTTTCTGCGCTTTGGGACTGTTTGCCAGTGCTTTAGGAAGGATCTTAACCGCAACCTGACGTTTAAGTGTTGTCTGATAGCCTACAAAAACCGCCCCCATCGACCCTTGCCCCAACAGTTTGACAAGTGTGACAGTGCCAATGTTTGTACCAACATAGCTTAACAGGTCAGTTGAAGAGATGGTTGCCATCGAATGATCTCCTGCTATAATACTTCCTCAAACAATAACAATTTTATGATATACGGTAAACAGAATTTAACCTGTCGATTTTTGGCAGATTTTGTGGGTTGACCCACGCATGAGAAAAAATTATAGCAGGGAAGCACAGACTCATCCGGTCAGCCGTTTCTATTTTTCACTTTTCAATCAATCTCATGGATACGCATATGCAAACAGCCACAACGCCAGCAACGCATAACTGCACTCTGTTTTGTCAGCAACAGGTTCTGGCAGAGAACCTGCCCTTTTCCCATGATCAGCTGAAAGATATCTTTAATAGTATCTACACAAAGCGATCAGTCTTTACCGGCTACCTGAAGTTTGCCTCCCTTGCCGATGAAGACTGTTATCAGCTTTTTCTCTTCTTTTACAAAGGGACACCCTATGCAGCCGGCAGATACGCAGAAGGCAAGCCGGTTATTTATTCTATTCAAGACCTTGCCAGGCAACTGATAAAATCCGACCAATCCTCACTAGTTATGACGCTCTGCGAGACAGACCCGATCCTGCTTAAATGCATGCTGCTCTTTTTACAGAAGGAACCTGCCATTAAGGCCCCCACCACGCTTATCGATTTTGAATACATTGTGCAGCAGATCGATCAGGCTGGAAAGCATGCCATGATTGCCCTGCGCCGGGAAAACGCATTCAATTATTATTTCTTCAAGGATGGCAAATGCACGCAAGTCTACTATGCAGATCTTGAATTCAAACGCCCGGAAGGGATGACCCTTGAAGAAGAAATGCTACTATATGCGTTCCAGCCTGGAGAAAACATCCTGGCCTACATCTACCGCGACATGAATACCACCATGTCCGAAGACTCAAAGCAGTATGAAAGGGACTCGCTTTATACCCTGCTAACCGTGGGATACATAAAGAACAAACGTAAAGACGACCAGAGCGCGCCGCCAGCAGATGAAGCCAATGGTAACAAAACCGGGAGTCACCCTGATCAGGAAGAAAAGCTATCTCACGTCATACTTGCCATTGAATCAGGCCCCCAGGAGGGAGCCCGCTTCATGGTAATTCTCCCTTGCACCATCGGGCGTAAAGAATGTGATTTCATCCTTGATGACCGCCTTGTCTCACGTCGGCATGCAGAGTTGAAATTAGTTGAAAATGCAGTTGTGATTGAAGACCTGCAAAGCAAAAACGGCACCAAGGTTAATGGCAAGAAGGTTATCAGTAGTCAGCTTACTTCAAACGACCTGGTTTCCATAGGAATGATCAGTTTCAGAGTCGTGTCAGCCTAGCCTTATCTGGCGGATGCACTTGCATTGCCGAAGACTGACAAACCATAACACGGCCTGTTTGCGAA
>JAJTBI010000066.1 GCA_021286935.1 Geobacteraceae bacterium | reverse complement strand
GGCCGAATACGGAACCAAACGAGTTACTCTCCTGCATGATCTTATCCTGCAACTTCATCAGACCGTACAACAGAGCTTCCGGACGGGGAGGGCAGCCAGGAATATAGACATCAACCGGCAGCGCCTCATCAATCCCCTGCACCACACTGTAGGTATCAAAAATACCACCAGAACAGGCACAGGCACCCATGGCAATTACCCACTTAGGCTCAGGCATCTGCTCATAGACCGTCTGAATTACCGGCAACATCTTCTTGGTTACCGTTCCAGCGATAATAATACAGTCTGCCTGACGTGGCGAAGCGCGGAAAATGATACCAAAGCGGTCAAGGTCGTTATGCGACGCACCAGTGGCCATCATCTCAATGGCACAGCAGGCCAGACCGAAGGTCATCGGCCAGATGGAGGACTTCCTGACCCAGTTGACCAGCTTATCAAGTGACGTAACGGTTACGTTACCACCGAGGGGCTGATTTACTCCCATTCCAGTGCTCCTTTTTTCCAGACATAGATATAACCAACAAACAGGATCACAACAAAGAGACCCATCTCTACCAGCCCGAACACTCCAAGCTTCTTGTACAGAACCGCCCACGGATAAAGAAAGACTGCTTCTATATCAAACAAAATGAACAGCATTGCGATCAGATAGAACTTGATTGGAAACCGCTCCCGTGCAGTACCGATCGGCTCACAACCACACTCGTATGGCGCCATCTTGACCTTTGAAAACTTCTTCTGGCCAATCAACGAAGAAAACACCACCGAACCAAGGCCGAAAGCCAGTGCAACCAGGATCAGCAGCATAATGGGTAGATAGGTACCAAGCATTCTCTATTTCCTCCCCAGGCAGTTTCTTTCAAGACTTTACACGTATACTGTATACAAAACGCAGCAAACCTATTGCATTTGGGTGTCGATTGTCAAGCACTTTTTCCCTTTTTTTTTAGCCTGCATTAAATCATTCTTAAATTCGTAAGATATCTATTTTGCTCACATTTACAAGACATAGAGGACTATTTAGGTATAAAACAGGCCAGATTTTCCCTAGCAAACGAACTAAATTGACAAACGAACCTAGCAACAGGTACAAAAGCACAACTGTCCTACGTTCACAAATTGGAGGCCCCATTCAATGACACACTCTCGCTCGCACGCATTATTTGACCAAGCTCGCCAGATCATTCCCGGCGGGGTTAACAGCCCGGTCAGGGCCTTTAAATCCGTTGGCGCCGACCCCCTGTTTATTAAAAAAGCTCTGGGCAGCCATATATTTGATGAAGACGGCAACAGTTACATCGACTATGTCGGATCATGGGGCCCCATGATTCTCGGCCATTGCTACCCTGCAGTGGTTAATGCCGTCAAACAATGCATGGAAAACGGCTCCAGCTTTGGTGCCCCCACAGAACTCGAGATCACCTTGGCCCAGATGGTGATTGATGCCGTACCTTCCATCGAGATGGTACGCATGGTAAGTTCCGGCACCGAAGCCACCATGAGTGCGATCCGCCTGGCCCGCGGTTTCACTGGTCGCGACAAAATTCTCAAATTTTCAGGTTGTTACCATGGCCATGCCGATGCACTGCTGGTTAAAGCAGGCTCAGGCGCCGCGACCTTCGGCGTACCTGACTCCCCTGGCGTACCTGCAGATTTTGCCAAGCACACCCTGACCGCTGAGTACAACTCTCTGGAGTCAGTTCGTTCACTTATTGCAGAAAACAGAGATCAGGTAGCCTGCATTATCCTTGAACCGGTTGCTGGTAACATGGGTACCGTGCCCCCCCGGCCAGGCTTCCTCGAAGGGCTCCGCGAACTCTGCACAAACGAGGGGATTCTGTTAATTTTTGATGAGGTGATGTGCGGTTTTCGCGTTGCTTACGGTGGCGCGCAGACACTTTACGGCGTTACCCCGGACATGACCACCTTGGGCAAGATCATAGGTGGTGGCCTGCCTGTTGGTGCCTTTGGCGGCAAGCGAGAGATCATGGAAAAGCTTTCACCCTCGGGCGGCGTCTATCAGGCCGGCACACTGTCAGGCAACCCATTGGCCATGACGGCCGGCATTGAAACCCTCAAGCTGCTTCAGCAGCCCGGCTTTTATGAGCAGTTGGAAGAAAAGAGCCGCATGCTTTCCGAAGGCATATCTCTGGCGGCGAAAGAAGCGGGATATCCGCTTTACTCGACCAGGGTCGGCAGCATGTTCTGTGCCTTTTTCACCCCCCACGAGGTCTTTGACTGGACAACTGCAGCCACCTGCGACACCAAGGCTTTTGCCCGCTATTTTCTGGCCATGCTTGAGGAAGGGATCTATCTGGCCCCATCCCAATTTGAAACAGCCTTCATGTCTGCAGCGCACTCGCAGCAGGAGATTGAGAAAACGATTGAAGCAGCACGTAAATGCTTCAAACTGATTGCATAATTAACGAAACAATTGACACTGCAAGCATCACTATGCTATGAGAATCAGGTTTTGTATACAATCCATGCTGACCGGAGGCGGAAATGAGCGAACTTCGTGACATTTTCCGCAACATTGGTACCGTTTCAAGTATGGGTATTTCAGTTGTACTTGCCATCGCCATCGGCGTCTGGTTTGGCCTGACGCTAGATCGCTGGCTGGGTACGGCACCTTGGTTTTTCTGGATTTTCCTTATGATTGGTATCGCTGCCGGGTTTAAGAATGTCTACATCATCACTCGACGCGAGATCAAAAATCTGAACAGTGGCAACGATTAACGAAGCGCGGCTGCCTGCTCGTATTTTACAAGCAAGTATTGTACTGCTTGTCATTGCAACGGCAACCGGTTTCTTTTTTTATACGGCTTCAGTAGGTCTTGGAATTCTGGCTGGCGGCAGTATTGCTATTATCAACTTTGTCTGGCAGCGCAGGACACTGGGGCAGCTACTCGAGCAGCAGGTCGTCCCCTCAGCCGGTGCTACAGCGATACGTTACCTGCTTCGACTAAGCATTACTGCAGTTATTCTGTATGCCGTACTAAGCTCTGGACGTTTTTCCATTATTGGCCTGCTGGTCGGTTTATCGGTCATAGTGGCAGTTATTATTGTTTTCACCCTGTATTCAGCGTTTTATAAAGGAGATTGACCCATGGTCCACCCGTTGTTGTTTCTCCAGTTCCTCAGCTCAAAACTGCAGCACCTGCTGCACATTTCTGACGCTTCAGCGAATGCAGTTGTCTATACCTGGACGGTTATAGCACTGTTACTGGTGCTGTCACTGATTGCAACCAGTGCGCTGAAGACCATACCGAGCGGCACCCAAAACTTCATGGAAGTGGTTGTTGACGGGATTGAAAACATGATCGTTGAGACCATGGGCGAGCATGGCCGTCCCTTCTTCCCCTTAATTGCCACACTGGCCATCTTCATTCTGGTATCCAACCTGGTGGGTCTGATCCCCGGTTTCTATCCGCCGACCGCAAACATCAACACCACAGCGGCCTGTGCCATTGTTGTGTTTATAGCCACCCACGTGATCGGCATTAAACACCACGGTTTTCACTACCTGAAGCATTTCCTGGGACCGATCTGGTGGTTGGCACCGTTGATGTTCTTTATTGAACTGATCGGACACCTTTCGCGTCCTGTCTCTCTTACCCTGCGTCTTTTCGGTAACATGAACGGCCACGAACTGGTTCTGATGATCTTCTTTGCCCTGGCACCGTTTCTGGTACCGCTGCCAATGATGCTGATGGGTGTACTGGTTTCCTTTATTCAGGCGTTCGTTTTCATGTTGCTGGCCATGATCTATATCCAGGGATCACTGGAAGAAGCACACTAATTACGTTTTATCCATTTTCTCCTATACAATTTAGGAGCACACACCACACGGAGGTAGTAGAGATGAACTTTTTCACAATGTGTATGCTGGCTGCAGGTTTTGGTATGGCTATTGGCGCTTTCGGTACCGGTATCGGCCAAGGTATGGCTGTTAAGAGTGCTGTTGAAGGTGTTTCCCGCAACCCCGGCGCTTCCGGCAAGATCCTGACCACCATGATGATCGGTCTGGCTATGATCGAGTCCCTGGCAATCTACGTTCTGGTTGTTTGTCTGATCATCCTGTTCGCTAACCCCTACAAGGATGTTATGATCAAGGCTCTGGAGACCGTTGCCAAGTAATTTGAGCAACTGCTTCTTCCTTGCAAGACACGTAAAAAGGCGACCGAATCATTCGGTCGCCTTTTCTTGTTAACAAAGGTGTATTATTCCTTGCAAGCTAGTTTGGGTCATCCAGAACACTGATGGTAACAGCAGCAGAGGGTTCACTTTCGGCCAGCATCCCATCAGCACGTTTTAACATGACACTGGCGGCATAATGGTAGACTACACCACGTTGTACAGCCTGATCCTCATAATGGGGCGCAGCCGTCAGGGTGGTAAGCGGAGCAAGTAGCCCGGCCCCTTCAGCACGGTAAATGGTATAACCGGCCACGGTTACATCGTGCTGCACACTAGCGTTGATATCAAGGGCAATGAACCCGCCAAAGACAGAACGAGCCTTTAACTCTGGCGGTTCAGGAGCTGCCAGGAGTTTTACCATCGCGGTTGTTATGGCGCTACCGGTAATACCTCCCTTTTGGACCGTCTGCAGGCGATACTGGTAGCGTTCACCAGTACGCACATCTGTATCCATGACAACTATCCGATTGCCTTGACGCTGGGCTGGTGCAGGGAAAGCTGGGTCAATCTTCTGCAGTGTCTGATACTGATCCTGACAGCTGACACAGCCATTTTCCTGATATACACGCCGTCCCAGCAGGACCGCCTCAAGATCTTCAAGCTTACGGCCTGAGCGGTCTTTATCAGGCAGCTCAAAGGACAGACGCAACGCAGAGCCGCTTTGTTCAACCTTCAGCTGCTGCGGTGGTTGAGCAATTAACATATCAGGGTAGATCAAGGGCCCTTTTTTACCACAGCCGCTCATAAGCATGGCGGCTGATACAGCCATAAGGACAACCTGTTTAGCCTGCATACTACTTCCCTTCCCGGCAACGCCGGATCTCATCTTCAACACGGCTACGAGCAGTGCCACCAATCACATCACGCGCATTAACACTGGCCTCAACCGTAATGGCGGCAAAGATATCGTCGCTGAAGTGTGGTGAAAACAGCTGCCATTCAGCCAGTGAAAGTTCCTCCAACTCCATCTCGTTTTCAACACAGTAGGCCACCGCCTTGCCGACCGCCTCATGGGCATCACGGAACGGCAGGCCTTTACGCACCAGATAATCGGCAACATCAGTTGCAGTCGAAAATCCCTGGCCAGCTGCCCGCCCCATGGAACCGGCATTAACCCGCATCTCCCGGATCATGTCGGCAAATATCTTGAGTGAGCCCTTGACCGTATCTATCGTATCAAAGAGCGGTTCCTTGTCTTCCTGCATGTCTTTGTTATAGGCCAAGGGCAATGCCTTCATCACTGTCAACAAAGCCATCAGATTGCCATAGACGCGGCCAGTCTTACCCCGCACCAGCTCAGGGACGTCCGGGTTCTTTTTCTGGGGCATAATTGAGGAGCCGGTGCAAAATCCATCTGACAGATCTACAAAGCGGAAGGCACTGGTGGACCAGATGATCAACTCTTCTGACATACGGGACAGATGCATCATCAGGATTGATGCGGCAGCAATGAACTCAATGGCAAAGTCCCGATCAGATACCGAATCCAGCGAATTGCGGGTTACCGCAGGAAAATCAAGCTGTTCAGCCACGTATTCCCGGTCAATCGGGAAGGTGGTGCCTGCCAGGGCACCGGCCCCCAGCGGCAGCACGTTAACCCGTTTAAGGCAATCCTCCATCCTGGCTTTATCACGCTTGAACATCTCGACATAGGCCAGCATATGATGGGAAAACAGGATCGGCTGAGCAGACTGAAGATGGGTGAAACCGGGCATAACCACATCCAGATTTTTCTCTGCCTGCTCCAGCAGCGAATCAATCAGCATCTCAAGATAGGCCACCACCTCGACAATCTCATCCCGCAGGTAAAGACGGATATCCAGTGCTACCTGATCATTGCGGGACCGTCCAGTATGCAGCCGCTTGCCTGCCTCACCGATCTTTTGGGACAGGCGGGCCTCAATGTTCATATGGATATCTTCAAGACCGATGGAAAAATCAAACTGACCAGCCTCGATCTGCTGCAGAATGCCCACCAGACCATGGACAATCTTGTCAACATCCTCTTGGGGAATAATACCCTGCCGTCCCAGCATCCGGGCATGGGCAACCGAGCCGCGGATATCCTGATGGTACAAGCGCTTATCAAAATCAATTGAGGCGGTAAACTCCTCCACAAACTTATCGGTCGGCTGGGTAAAACGCCCCCCCCATAATTTATCCTGGGACATACAAAAATCTCCTTGATTACGTGTTAAATGCCACCAACAAAGGTAGCTGACTGCACCTTTTCCCATCTATCGTCAGCAGCACGCTGCAGAATGGCATGTACCTTGAGCGGCACCCTGGAGCTGCGTGGATCTATTTCATGGTGCAAGGGCAGGTTAAAATAGAGCAGGCGTGTGCCGCTGCCAAACCGCAGACGGCAGACTGGCGCACCACCAAAATCATCGGTAATAAACTCATCAGACACCACCTGTTCCAGGCGATGATGACGATTAATTACCACATAGGACCGCCCAAAACCGGTTGGCTGTAACGCCCCTTCCAGCATGGTCTCATCAGAGGCATTCCCAAAAACCGTTACCGTCTCACGCACACCGGGAGTATCCTCCAGGTATTCTCCGTAGAAGCCGCTAACCACATCCCGGTAGGCCTGATGCTCAGGTTTGGGATTACACTGAATCACAAACAGGGCGTCCAGACCCTGGCGGGTGCTGAAATAAAGCTGGTTTGCGTGGTCGATAATCTGTTTGATATTTGAGCTGTACAGGTCTCGGTAGAGATAATCAAGACAGATAATCGCCATAAAATTGAAGCAGGGGGGTCTGCTGCGCAACAGATAAAAATGCCGCCCCCGGTAGAGATCATGGTACTTGTCAATAAACTCTTCACCATGAAAGGGATGGCTCTTTGCCTCCAGAAAGACCCGCAACCTGCCGTCAGCCTCTTTGGCTAGAATCAGGCACCAGTTGACCGGCATATCCATAACATCGCCCGAGTCAATATCCTGATCAACCAGCCCAATCGCCTCCTGGTTGTCGGCCTTGAAACGCTCAAGATACCGGCGATACTCCCGTAGGCTGACATGTTCGACACCGATCATGGTAACCGTATTGGGCCTGAAACGCTGCTCAACCGTCTCCAGTAATTGATCGATACAGCTTACCGGCAGGCTTGACTCAGGAAACAACAAAAAATGGAGTTTTTTGAGATTACCTTCACCTGCAGCCACCAACTGGAGGACTGAATTGATCGCCTGCCACTGTTGCTGCTCTTCTACCGGGTGAAAGCCTGAAGTTCGATGCAGGTGGTTGGGTAGCTGGGCGATCAGACAGTGCAGGTGATGCCCCAGTGGAAAGACAAGATTCACCTTGGCATCAATGATCTTTGGCATCAGCGGGACTCCGAGCCAGTTGTGACAAGCTCAGGAAAGAGCTTTCCAAGGATGGTGCGGGTTCCGTCAGGCATCTGGTAGGCTGCAAGTTCATGTCTTGATACCCAGCTTGCCTCAGCGACCTCATCCGGATTATGGGCCAGATCATAATGAACCGGTCTGCAGCGGTAAAACAGGATAACGTAATGGCAGTTCTCTTCACCGGGGGTAAGATGTTCAAAGACATCGATCAGACTACCCACCTCAACCTCAAGCCCAACTTCTTCATCCACTTCCCGCCGGAGTGCCGTTGCAATCGGCTCCCCCAGGTCAATCTTTCCGCCGGGCATAACCCACATATCTTTGAAGGGCGGGATGCTCCTCCGTGTGAGGAGCACCCGTTCCTGTTCATCAACAATCACCGCCACCACAGAAGTGACGATATGTTCCTTCCTGTAGCGAGGTTTGGTCACAAACCTATTTCTTGCCCTGCATCAGGGAACGGATCCGCAAACGCAGAGAATTGATCTTGATAAAGCCTTCAGCATCTGCCTGATTATAGACTTTATCCTTTTCAAAGGTGGCAAAGTCCAGATTGAACAGTGAGTTGGTCTCGGACTTGCGGCCAACGGTACGGCAGTGCCCCTTGTACAGCTTGACCCGGGCTACACCGTTGACGGTCTTCTGTGATTCATCAATCAGGGTCTGCAGCATTTCACGCTCTGGCGAGAACCAGTAGCCGGCATAGACCTGACGGGCATATTCAGGGATCAGCGAATCACGGATCCGCATTACTTCACGGTCCATGGTGATCTGCTCAACAGCGGAATGTGCTTCACGCAGGATGGTACCACCGGGGGTCTCATAGACACCACGGGACTTCATGCCGACCGAACGGTTTTCCAGCAGGTCAACCCGCCCTACCCCATGCAGGCCGCCAATGGTATTCAGGTGGGCCAGCAGCTGAGCCGGTGTCATCCGTACACCGTCAACCGCCACGGCATTGCCCTGCTCAAACTCGATCTCAACATACTGCGGCTTGTTGGGAGCTTTTTCCGGTTTGCAGGTCAGCACATACATCTCTTCCGGTGCCTCAGCCCAGGTATCCTCCAGGATGCCGCCTTCAAAGGAGATATGCAGCAGGTTGCGGTCCGATGACCAGGGACGCTTCTTGGTGATTGGAATTGGAATATCATTCTTCTTGGCGTAGGCGATCAACGCCTTACGGCTGTTCAGCTTCCACTCGCGCCAGGGAGCAATCACCGAGATGGAGGGATCAAAGTGGTAGTAGGCCAGCTCAAAGCGAACCTGGTCGTTCCCCTTGCCGGTGGCACCGTGGGAAACGGCGTCACAGCCTTCCAGCTTGGCGATCTCCATCTGACGCTTGGCGATCAGCGGGCGGGCAATGGAGGTTCCCAGCAGATAGTGGCCTTCATAGATAGCATTGGCCCGGAACATCGGATAGACAAAGTCGCGCACGAACTCTTCACGCAGGTCATCGATGTAGACGGTGCTTGCACCGGTCTTCAGCGCCTTCTCACGCACCGGTGCCAGTTCATCTCCCTGACCCAGATCAGCAGAAAAAGCCACAATCTCTGCGCCATACTCGTTCTTCAGCCACTTAAGGATAATGGAGGTATCCAGCCCGCCGGAATAGGCCAGGACGATCTTTTTCACTTCTTGTTTCTTTGCCATCGCGTGTCTCCTTAAAAATCTCTGTTATTTCATCAGAGTGGCCATAATGGCCTTTTGTATATGCAATCTGTTCTCAGCTTCATCCCAGACCACCGAATGCTTACCTTCAATCACGGCATCGCTGATCTCCTCACCACGATGGGCAGGCAGGCAGTGCAGCACAATACTGTCAGGCTTGGCCACTGCCAGCAGTTCGTCATTGACACAGTAGCCTTGAAATGCGAATTCCCGCTGCTTCTGTTCAGACTCCTGCCCCATGCTGGCCCAGACATCAGTATTGATCACATCGGCATCACGCACCGCTTCTTCAGGGTCTTCAGTAATGGTAATCGTGGCAGTACCCTGCTTCTGCGCCCAATCCCAGACGTGGCGATCCGGCTCATAGCCCTGGGGACAGGCAAGAGCCAGGTCAAACCCAAAGATGGCAGCAGCCTCGATCCAGGTATTGGCCATGTTGTTGCCATCCCCTACCCAGGCAAACTTCAGCCCCTTGTAGCCACCTTTATGCTCAATCACCGTTTGCAGGTCTGCCATAATCTGGCAGGGGTGAAACAGATCAGTCAGACCGTTAATTACCGGCACGTCAGAGTAGCGGGCAAACTCATCCACAATCTCCTGACCAAAGGTGCGGATCATCACGCCATCGCAATAACGGGCCATGACCCGGGCAGAATCCTTGATCGGTTCCCCCCGCCCCATCTGTGAATTGGCCGATGAGATGAACAGCCCATGGCCACCCAGTTGGTAGATACCCACCTCAAAAGAGATACGGGTGCGGGTAGAGGCCTTTTCAAAGATCATGGCCAGGGTTTTACCCTTCAGCAAGTGGTGTTCAACACCGCTTTTCTGCTTTTGCTTCAGCTCTGCAGCCAGAGTCAGCATGGCATCAAGCTCTTGCTTTGAAAAATCGTGTAACGCCAGAAAGTGCCGCGTCATGCCGGTATCTCCTTAAAAATTCCATCCAGAATCTGAATCATCTGATTGACTTCCTGCTTGCTGACGGTCAGGGCAGGCACAAAACGCAAGACCGTATCATGGGTCACATTCAGCAACACACCCAGCTCGTGGCCTTTCTTGACAATATCACCACCGGGAATAGTTAACGACATGCCGATCATCAGGCCGATGCCACGTACTTCCTTGACAAAGGGGTACTTTGCCCCCAGGGTTTCCAACTCACCATGGAGGTATTCGCCCATCTCTTCAGCCCGGTTCAGCAGCCCTTCTTCCAGAATAACCCGCATGGTGGCCACAGCAGCGGCAGTCACCAGCGGATTACCACCGAAGGTAGAACCGTGGGTGCCGGGGGTAAAGGAGGCAGCCACCTCATCCCGTGCCAGCATGGTGCCGATCGGAGCACCACCGGCCAACGCCTTGGCCAGGGTCATGATGTCCGGGGTGATATCAAAATGCTCATGGGCAAACAGCTTGCCGGTCCGCCCCATCCCCACCTGTACTTCATCCAGAATCAGCAGCAGTTGGTGACGGTCGCACAGTTCACGCACCCCCTGCATATATTCCATTGAAGGGATATTGATGCCACCCTCCCCCTGAATCGGCTCCAGCATAATGGCGCAGGTTTGAGGAGTGATGGCCGCCGCCAAGGCTGCCAGATCATTGAACGGCACATGGGCAAAGCCATGCAGGAGCGGATCAAAAAAGCGCTGTACCTTCTCCTGCCCGGTGGCTGACACCGTGGCCATGGTACGGCCATGGAACGAATCTGCAGCGGTAATAATCCCATAGCGCTCAGGATTGTTGTGCTTCTCGCGGCTGTATTTACGGGCCAGCTTAATGGCGGCCTCGTTGGCCTCTGCACCGGAGTTGCAGAAGAACGCCTTATCTGCAAAGCTATGGCTGCAAAGCAGTTCCGCCAGCTCTATCTGCTGGGGAATCTGGTAGTAGTTGGAACAGTGGATCAGGGTTGCAGCCTGGTCCTGGATCGCCTTAACCACCTTGGGGTGGCAGTGGCCAAGGTTGTTAACCGCCACACCGGCCAGAAAATCCAGATACTCCTTGCCATCGGCATCCCACAGCCGACACCCTTCGCCCCTGACCGGCACAATCGGATATCGTCCGTAGGTCTTCATGATTACTTTATCTGAGCGCTCAACCCATTGCTGATTTGTCATTTCTGTTTCCCTTAGTTCTGCTTGAGTACCTTGATCCTGCCATCAGCCACGTAGCCGGCCTTACGCAATTCCTGAATATAGGCCACATCATTTTTCCAGTCGATGGTCAGATCCAGCTTGCCGGTACCCTTTTCTGTGGCTGCCTGCAGACGGAACTCATACTCACCCGGATCAAGCTTATAGCTGAGACCCTTGTTGGTGGCAAAATCCTCATTCAGGAACAGGATAATGTCTTTGCGGGGCTTGGACAGGGCCGGGCGAAAGACTCCCTCCTGCTTGGCCTTGGCAGCATAGGAAGAATATTTACCGTCATAGCTCTTGGTCTGCTTGACGTACAGCACCACCCGAAACTTTTTACCACCATCTGCCTGGGGACCAACCGGATCGGTCAGACAGACCAGCGCCCACATCTCCTTACTGAAATCAAGTTCTGCTACCGGAGCAGGCAGCGGCTTATCCCGATCAATCTCTCGATCAAAAAAGGTGACCGTACCCGGTGTTTTGCCGGCACAGAGATCAGCTGCCTGAACAGCGGCAGCGGTAATTAGCAGCGTTGCCAATATAGCTACAGCAAGAGCAAGTCTTTTCATTGCGCACTCCCCTTTCGTATCCGCTTATTTAGTTATCTCCGTTCCGATACCGACATCCGTAAAGATCTCAAGCAGCACTGAATGTTCCATCCTGCCATCAATGATGTGTGATTTTCTGACGCCGTCGCGCAAGGCCTCAGCGCAGCAGACCACCTTGGGAATCATACCGCCGGTAATTGACTCATCTTCAATCAGACCATGTATCTGGGCAACCTTGATTTTCTGAATTAATTTCTTCTCCTTATCCAGTACACCGGGGGTGTCGGTCAAAAGGATCAACTTCTCGGCATTTAAAGCAGCGGCAACCCGTCCGGCCACCACATCGGCGTTGATGTTGTAGCTTTCACCCGCAAGCCCGACGCCAACCGGCGCAATCACCGGCAGGTACCCACCCTGCTCCAGACTTCTGATCAGATCAATATTAACCTTAACCACATCCCCGACATAACCGATATCCACCTGTTCAACCGTACCGTTATCACTGGTTACTTCCTGTAGCAGTTTTTTTGACAAAAGCAGATTGCCATCCTTGCCGCACAGACCAACCGCCTTGCCACCATGCTGATTTAGATAGCCCACCACCTCTTTATTAACCTGGCCCACCAGCACCATCTCGACTACCGACATGGTTTCGCGGTCAGTCACCCGCATACCACGCACAAATTCTGAAACAATACCGTATCGTTTCAGGGTATCATTAATCTGGGGACCGCCACCATGCACAATCACGGCGTTGATTCCCAACGACTTGAGCATGATCACGTCAAGAGCAAACGACTCTTTCAGACGCTCATCTGACATGGCATGACCACCATACTTGATCACAAAGGTCTTACCGGCAAAACGCTGGATATAAGGCAATGCCTCCATCAGATTATTGGCTTTTTCTATCAGATGCTTCACTGTTTGTTCACTCCTCTAAACAGTTAAGATTAATGGTTACCGTTGTTCCCTGACCAGGCTGACTGCTCAGCTCAATTGAACCACCGTGCTGCCTGATAATTTCCCGTGCACAAAACAGCCCCAGACCAAAACCGGGAACCTGCCCTGTTGCATCCGGATCAACTTGATAAAACCGTTCAAAGATCTTGGGCATCTCATCTTCGGCAATACCACAACCGGTATCCCTGACAATAATAGCGGCATGACGACCAGTAGACGCCAGGGTAATTGCCACGGTACCGCCATCGTTGGTAAACTTAAACGCATTTTCAAGTATCTGTTGCAGTGCAAACATAAGCCGGTCACGGTTACCGCGCACTGCCGGGACGTTTGCCAGATCAAGCAGCAGGGTAACGCCACTCTTTGCAGAGGCCCGTTCCACTGATTCTGCCGTACTTTTTACGACTTCCGACAAATCACAGCTGACCAGATCGCTACCCGGCGCTCCCAAAGCCTGATGCATGCGAACCAACGACGTCATCAGCCCGGCCAGCACCCCCAGGTCCTCCCGCATGGATACCAGTCTCAGGAGACAGGCCTCTGTAGAGTGCAGGCGGGAAGCATAGCGCTCAAGTTCTTCAAGCCCCAGTGACAAAGAGGTCAGGGGAGTCTTCAGCTTGTGTGAAACAAGCGAGAGAAACGCCCCTTTCAGGCTGTCAAGATACTGCATTGCGGCGAGTTCTTCCTTCAGAACCCGTTTACTTAGGGCTTTTTCAATTGCGGCCTGCAGATACAGCAGATTAACCGGTTTCTGGATAAAGTCATCGGCATCAGCCCGTAACGCCTCCAGCACCGTTTCCTTATCTCCAAAACCGGTCATGACCAGCACCAAGGCATTGGGATCAATCTTCTTAATCCTGCGCAGTAGTTCAATACCACTGCCATCGGGCATCTGTATATCGGTCAGAACCAGATCAACCGGTTGACTGCCATAGCAATCAAGCGCTTCTTGGAACGAACCTGCCTGCAGAATCCGGTACTTTCTCAGCCCCTTGCTACAGAGGTCGCGGATAACCAGTTCATCATCCACCACCAGTATCGTAAGCTGTTGCCCGGAGCGATTCGGCATCGATTACCCCATAAGTTTTGCTACGGCTGCGAGCGCTTCAGCCAACTTCTCAGGCTGGCTGCCACCGGCCTGGGCCAACTCAGGCTTACCGCCACCCCGACCGCCAACAATTGGTGCCAGTTTAGCTACCAGCTCACCGGCCTTGAAGCGGTCGGTGAGATCCTTGGTTACCGTGACCAACAGGTTGGCCTTGCCATCCAGCTCAGCCCCCAGAGCGACGACACCAGATCCAAGCTTGTCACGCAGCTGATCAGCCATATCTCGCAACGCCTTGATATCTGGCACCTCAACTTGAGCCGATAAGAGAGTTACACCTGCTACCTCCTGCGCCAATGAATGTAAAGCAACTGACTGAGACGCATTCAGCTTACCCTGTAGCGCCTCCACCTCACGCTGCAGTTCCCGTTGACGCTCCATCAGCTTTTCAACACGGTCAACCAGCTTGCTGCTATCAGACTTGAGCAGTTCAGCCACTGTCTGACGTTCACCTTCAAGACGGCGGACAAAATGCAATGCATTAAATCCGGTGGCGCCTTCAATCCGGCGCACCCCGGCAGCAATCCCGCCTTCTGACAGGATCTTGAACAGGCCGATATCACCGGCTGCCCGCACATGGGTACCACCACACAGTTCGGCACTTACCTCACCGATCCGTACCACCCGCACGGTACTACCGTACTTTTCATCAAACAGTGCTGTGGCGCCACTCTCCACCGCCTCCTGCATCCCCATTTCACGGATATTCAGTTCTGCGTTATCCATGATCCAGGCATTAACCAGATCTTCTACCTGTTGCAACTCATCAGAAGTCATGCCGGTAAAATGGGTAAAGTCAAAACGGAGCCGGTCAGGTTCAACCAGCGAACCAGCCTGTTTGATATGCTCACCCAGTACCTTGCGCAAGGCAGCCTGCAACAGGTGCGTAGCGGAATGGTTGCGGGCAGTAGCACGTCGTTCGGCACTGTCAACGGTCAGATTAACAGCATCTCCGGTCTTTATGGCACCTTCTTTAACCAAGACATGATGTACCAGCAGGTCGGTAAAGGGCCTGGAGGTTGCCAATACTTCAAGATGTGCACTACCGCTGGATATACTACCGGTATCACCTGCCTGACCGCCGGACTCACCATAGAACGGACTGGTTTCACAGATCAGATCAATCTTGTCTCCTGCGGTTGCCGACTGCACTTTACTCCCGTTACGCAGCAGTGCGGTAACCGGAGAAAAGGCAGTCAGACTGCCGTAGCCGACAAAATTGGTGCGCAGACCATGATTATGCAGTTCCTTGTAGACATCGGCAATACCGGCAGCCCCGGAACCTTTCCAATGCTCACGACCCAGCTCCCGTTGATGCTCCATACAGGCCTCAAAGCCCGGTTCATCCACACTGAACCCTTCGGCCCGCACAATATCCTCAGTCAGGTCAACCGGAAAACCAAAGGTATCATACAGCTTGAATAGGGTCTCACCCGGAATGACCGAGCTACCGCTGGCACGCAGGTTGGCAACTTCTTCATTCAGAATCGCCAGACCACGGTCAAGGGTCTCGTTAAAACGCTCTTCCTCGGCCAATACCACCTTGCGAATATAGGCCTCACGCTCAGCCAGCTCCGGATAAGCGTTACCCATCATTTCCCGTACCGCATCCACCATCTTGCACAGCAGCGGCTCTGCCACCCCCAGCATCTTGGCATGGCGGGCTGCTCGGCGCATGATCCGGCGCAGCACGTAGCCGCGGCCTTCGTTGCTGGGCAGGGCACCGTCACAGATCAGGAAGGTCACTGCCCGACAATGATCCGCAATAACCCGCATTGAGACACTGTCCTTTTC
>JAJTBI010000065.1 GCA_021286935.1 Geobacteraceae bacterium | reverse complement strand
TGGAGGTAAAGCAGAGGAAACCTACCGCTACATGCTCGACCAGGAGTACGCTGCAGCGGCGTCAAAACGTGGCGGTCCGAACAGCCTCGCGTCGATGGTTGAAAAAGAGTTGTTGAAACGGTATGCCGTTCCGACCCAGAAGAAGGTTGTCGTGACGACAGGTGAGGAGCAGTAATATGGCAACAGCAAATCGATTGACGGATGTATTAGGTGAACAGGTTACCATCCTCAATGAATTGCAGCAGACGCTGCAGGATGAACAAAAAGCGATCGCGGTTCTTGATACACAGCTTATGGAGTCCCTGAACAGTCAGAAAGAACTGTTGGTAAATCGTCAGAGGATAATGGCCGAAACATTGCGAAGTGTGCTGTCGGATACAGCAATGCAGTACGGTTTGGCTCCATCTGCGACACTTAGTGAGCTTATTGAAAAAATGCCGATCTCAATGAAGGGACAGGTAGAACCATTACAACAGGCGGCTCGGCAGGCCGGTTCGCAAGTTTCGGTATTGGCTAATCAAAATCGTGGCATGCTGGAGCGCTTTTTGGGAGTGGTGAACGACTCTCTTGGGTTTATTTTGAGGATACTTAATACCTCAAACACCTACGGCGTGCGGGGTACCTACCTCTCAAACACTCAGGCCGGTGCCGTAATGGTAAGTAAGGAGGCGTAACATGGGACTCAGTGCGGCCTTTGAAATAGGTAAAGCCGGTCTCAAAATATTTCAGGTGGCTTCTGAGGTGGCGAGTGAAAACATTGCCAACGTAAATACACCTGGGTATTCACGCCAGCGTGTTATCCTTGAGTCAGCCCCGCCCAGTACGCACAACGGATTTCCTTTGGGAACAGGCGTTAAAGTCTCTACGGTGGAGCGTTATTATGACAGTCTGCTTCAGAAACAGCTGGTAAATGCCGGTACAACGGGAAGTTATGATACTACCAAGTCAGGTGTGCTTCAGCAAATAGAGCCGATTTTTAATGAGGTCGCTCAGGACGGCCTAGGAGCCTCAATTGCCGGCTTTTTTAATGCCTGGCAGGATCTTTCAGTAAACCCGACCGGTCAGCCAGAACGTCAGGCAGTGCTTTCCCGTGCCCAGATTATGGTTGATCAGTTTCATTATGTTGACAGAACGCTCAGCGATGCAGCAACTGCACAGAATGATGCTCTCCCGTCATTAACCAATGACATTAACAGCACGCTTAAACAGATTGCTCTGTTGAATGGGCAGATTGACACAACAGAGCAGGTATCGGGCAACGCCAATGAAATGCGAGATCAACGAGATTACCTGATCAGGGATCTTGCTACACGGATGGGGGTTCAGTACACTGAAAATGCAGATGGTACGACAGATGTCTATGTCACCCGCGGTGCAACAACAATAAACCTGGTCAAGGGAACCCAGTATGGCAGTTTAACCCTTTCTGCGCAGCCTCCGACAAACTATACCGTGACAGCGGTAGATGCCGTTAACCCGGCAACAACGGCGGTGGTTGATGGTACTATGTACACGGCGCCCAACGGCGGACAGCTCTGGGCGACACTGCAGATGAGGGATACCTTTATTCCGGCCTACCAAGCCTATGTCAACAATCTGGCAGATGTAATGGTCAATGGAGAAGCTGGTCCACCAGCCAAGTCTGGTATAAACGCAATTCACAATGCCGGTTTTGACCTGAACGGAGCTGCCGGTTTAGACCTCTTTACGGTTACCGCTGGAAGTGAGGCATCAACAATTGCATTGAATCCTTTGGTGACTCAGTCAAGAATCGCGGCGTCCGGTTCAGCAACGGCTTCTGGCGATAACGCCAATGCGTTGAGTATGGTGCAGCTTCAGGGGCAGACCTTTACAACACTCTCAAACGCATCGTTTGGTAACTATTACAATACGTTGGTGGCACAAGTAGGGGTGGATGTACAGTCTGCCCAGAATGTGGAAAAACAAGATGCGGCTTTTATGAAGCAGTTGACAACCCTGCGGGACTCCAGTTCCGGAGTTTCGCTGGATGAAGAACTGGCAAATCTGATTCAGTACCAGCGTTCATATCAGGCCTCGGCAAAGCTGATCACTACAGCTACTGAGATGATGGACACCTTGATAGGGATGTTGCGGTAGGAGTATGTCATGCGAATAACACCAAACATAACCATGCAGAATTCGCTGTATAATATCCAAAGCACACGCGCCCGTATGGACAGTATTCAAGAGAAGATTGCATCAGGCAGTAACTATAACAGGCCAAGTGATGATCCGGTTTCGGTCAGTTTGCTGGTCAATATGAATGACCGGATGACTGTGGCTGATCAGTACAACAGCAATATCAGTAAATCAGATACCTGGCTTAAGATGACAAATGCCGCCCTGACCGGTATGAATAATTTTGTTGAAATGGCAAAGAAGGCGGTTTCTTCAATTTCTGGTGGCGAGACTGATCCTAATGTCATAAATAATGCACTATTGAGTCTGAAGAGCATCAAGCAGAATATCGTTGATATGGGTAACACCCAGATGAACGGAGTCTATCTGTTCAGCGGCACTAAATCCCTCACCAAGCCTTTTTTGATTAATAGCGGAGATACCACCAGTGGGTCGCCGACGATCAACAATCTTGATAGCGTAACCGGGCTGAGCGCCGGTATGGCAATTAGTGGAGCCGGCATACCGGCCGGGACTACTATTGCTGCTGTCAATGCCGGTCCACCGGCTTCATTGACCCTCAGTGCCAATGCCACAGCTACGGCAACCGGAGCTGCGCTTAATACCTATGCCGGTGATAGCGGGGTTACCAGTATTGAGATCAACCAGGGGGTTACCCAAGCAATAAATTTTCCAGGCAATCAGGTGCTGACCCCCACAGCACCGGGCAGCCCCTACGGGAATATTGATATATTGGCAACAATGGATCAATTAATTGCAGATGTTTCCGCATCCAATATACCGGGTATTCAAGCAGGAAAGCAGTTACTGTATCAGGCAGGGGTGCAGTTGAATGCAGCACAGAGTGATCTGCAAGCGAGAACGGTCCGACTAGATTCCGCCAGCACCATGAACAAGTCGATTATCAGCACCTTAAAGACAGTATATGGTAATATTCAAAACGTTGACTATGCCCAGCTGGGGATTGAGATGAGCCAGCAAGAAACCGCATTAAATGCGACTTATTCTTCGACCGCCAAGATCAGCCAGATGTCATTGCTTGACTACATTTAGTCCACTGACCAAGAGCTGAAAATCTGAAAGCCCCCTACATCATGCTGATGCAGGGGGCTTTTTTAATCTTGGGATCCGTTACGGGCAAGATTCTCAAATCTGGTATGCTCACCCATAAAGGCCAACTCTACCGTGCCGATCGGTCCATTCCGCTGCTTGCCGATGATGACCTCGGCACTGCGTTCGTGGTTGGCGGTGCAGCTCCCGTCTTTCTTCCTGCAATGTTCACAGTAGACTGCTTCCCGGTAGACAAACATGATCACGTCGGCATCCTGCTCGATAGCGCCTGACTCTCGCAAATCGCTCATCATCGGGCGCTTGTCGCTACGGTTTTCCAGGCTGCGGTTCAACTGTGACAGTGCCACGACCGGAACGTGTAGTTCCTTTGCCAGGGCCTTGAGCGAACGGGAAATTTCGGAAATCTCCTGCTGCCGTGATTCAGGGTTCGCCCCTGCCCGCATCAGCTGCAGGTAGTCGATGATGATCAGGCCGATGTTGTGTTCGGTCTTCAGGCGGCGTGCCTTGGCCCGCAATTCCAGCACGCTGATGGCCGGAGTATCATCAATAAAGATATTGGCGTTGTGCAGGGTGGCTGCAGCCCGTTGCAGCTTGGGCCAGTCACTGTCCAGAAAGTGACCGGTACGCATCCGGCCTGCATCAACTCTGGCCAGCGACGAGAGAAAGCGCATCACCAACTGCTCTTTACCCATTTCCAGTGAGAAGATGACGGAGCCGACTTTCTCTTTTGCTTCTGCGCTGGCGTGGCTGGCAATATTCAATGCCAGTGTGGTCTTACCCATGGAAGGGCGGGCGGCAACGATAATCAGGTCCCCCGGCTGCAGCCCGGCGGTCATGTGGTCAAGATCAATATAGCCGGTGGGGGTGCCGGTAATCTGCTCTTTCTTTTCGTACAAAGTTTGCAGCATCTTAAAGGTGTCTTTGATGACATCCTTGACCGGATAGTACTGAGGCCGCAGCTTGTTTTCCGCCAGACTGAAGAGCGCCTTCTGAGCCTCATCCAGCGATTCGTTGACATCACCCTGCTCGTCATAGCCCCGGGTTGCAATGTCGGTTGCAATGGTGATCAGACGGCGGTTGAGCGCCTTTTCCTTAACGATCTTACAGTAGTAGGTGATGTTGGCGGCGGTGGGGACATAGTCAACCAGGGTGGCCAGGTAGGCGGCCCCGCCGCAGCTGTCCAGATCGCCACGACGTTTGAGGGCGTCGGTCAGGGTGATCAGGTCGCAGGGTTCTCTGCGGTCAGACAGCTCCAGCATGGCACCAAAAATCTTGCGGTGCGCCTCCCGGTAAAATTCTTCCGGCTCCAGCATTTCCAAGACCCGGTTGATGGCATCATTATCGATCAGGATACCGCCCAGGATCGACATCTCTGCCTCAAGGCTCTGGGGGGGAAGCTTGTGAATCTGATCCTGGGACATGCCTATCTCCTGAACCGAGCAATGACGTCGGTTACTGCTGTTATCACATCAGCAGCATCATTGTCGCTCATGCCGGGGAACAGTGGCAGCGACAGAATCCGGTCAGAGGCGTAACTGGCATTGGGCAGCTCCGTGTCGTCCACTGGCAGATTCTCACGATACCAGCTGTGATGGTGGATCGCCTTGTAATGCAGCCCGCTGCCGATATTCAGGTTTTTCAGTTCTGCCATGAACCGGTCCCGGTCAATCGTCAGCAGTTCAACCCTGATCAAGGGTGTATAGAGGTGCCAGGCATGGCGCTGTTGATATGGAGCATAGCTGGGCAGGGCCAGTTCCGGTAAGTCGGCAAAGGCAGCATTGTACTGATCTGCAATCTCTTTACGACGGTCAATGAAACCATCCAGGCGGGGTAACTGATGCAGGCCGATGGCTGCCTGAATGTCCATCATGTTGTATTTGTAGCCCGGCAGCATGATGTCGTAGTTGGGAGTGCCGCTGGCCGCAAATCGCTTCCAGGCCTCACGGCTCATGCCGTGAAATTTCAGCAATGAGATTTCTTCAGCCAGGGTTTCATCCGGTGTGCAGACCATGCCACCTTCGCCGGTGGTGATGTTCTTGTTGGGGTGAAATGAGAAGATGGAGATGGAATCAAGGCTACCGATCTTCTGTCCTTTGTATTCGGTGCCGGCTGCATGGGCAGCATCTTCAATAATGGCCAGGTTGTGTTGCCTGGCCAGGGCAAACAGCGGGTCCAGGTCACAGGATTGTCCGGCAAAATGGACCGGAATGATTGCTCTGGTGCGAGAGGTGATCTTCTCTGCCACCTTGGCTATATCAATATTCAGTGTGCCGGGTTCAATGTCTGCCAGTACAGGGGTGCCGCCGGCCAGGATGATCATGCTAACCGTGGAGGCAAAGGTCATTGGGGTGGTGATGATTTCGTCACCCTCCTTGATCTTCAGTGCCAGCAGGGTCAGGTGCAGACCGGCAGTGGCCGAACTGAGCGGCACGGCAAAAGGGGCACCGACATAGACCTTAAAGGCGTCCTCAAAACGTTTGACCTTGGGGCCGGTGGTAATCCAGCCGGAACGGAGCGAGTTAACGACCTCGTTGATCTCCTCATCTCCAAGAGAGGGAGTGGAAAAGGGCAGAAATGTTTCACGCATACGATTTGATACTCCTTCAATCAGCGGTTGGACAACAGCAGCAAGGCCCCGTTGTCTGCCAAAGTGCGGGGCGATAGTCCGGATGGCACAGCATCATACCGGCTTGCCTCATGGCGGGGAATAACAATCATGACCTGACGATTTGAACGCCAGAGCTCCATGAACTGTTCCTGGGAAAGAAACCAGCCGGACTGGTTGCCCTGACTGCTGCCAAAGCTCAGCTCATCGGCATCACCAACGGTTATCAGGCGTTTGCCGGTATAAAAATTCATTCCCTGATGTGGTCCGCTCTGTGCCAGGATCGTATCAGGACTACTATGCTGTACTGCGGCTTTGGCCAGGCTACGGGAGGAGAGACGTTCTGCCCCGTAATGGGTAAAGCCCCAGGGGATCAGTAGGCCGAGCAGGATACCAAAGCAGCAGAGCAGCCCCACCAGCAGCAGGCTGGAACGGGTGCGAATGCTCCAGAGCAGCAGCAGGCCGAAGATAACCAGCAGGCTGCCGGGCAGCAGGGTCTGACGCAGGCTAAGTAGCGGCGCAGGGCCGGTCAGCATAGCTGCCAGATCCCGGCCGGTTTGACCGCTTGCGTGCAGGATTGGTGGAAGCCAGGTCAGTAACGGCAGTATGGCCAGAGCTACACCGCTAAAGAGCAGTATACTGGCAAGCGTTACCTGCGCAGCGGTGTAATCGGGTCTGCGGGTATGCCAGTGAGCAGTAAGCCGGTGAGCCACCAATAGCGCCAGTGGCGGAAAGGTTGGCAGGATGTACGGGATTAGTTTTGAACTGGATAATGAGAAAAACAGGATAATGACCAGCGGCCAGAGCAGCAGAAAAAGGGTGGCCCCGCGGTCACTTTGACGCTGCTGCCAGGCCTTGCCCAAGCTGCCCGGTAGGAAGAAGGACCAGGGTAGCATGGTTAGCAGCAGGATTGGCAGAAAAAACCAGAATGGTTGGCTGCGGCGATGGATAGTGCTGGTATAACGCTGGAAGTGCTCCCTGATGAAGAAAAAGTGCGGGAATTCAGGGTTTGCCTGTGACACCAGCACAAACCAGGGCACGGTGACTAAGGAAAACAGCAGCAAGCCGGAGAGCCAGGGGATTTCTTTCAGTATATGCCAGCGCCTGCCCAACAACAGATACCAGAAGATGATGCCACCGGGCAGGACGATTCCGATCAACCCCTTGGTCAATACTGCCAGACCGCAACAGATAAAAAACAGACGATAGAGGTTGGTTCGATGTCGACCACTGCTGCGAACAGCCAGCAGAAAGCTGAACAGGGCTGCAGAGAGGCAGAAGGTCAACAGCATGTCAGTCAGAATGATCCGTGCTTGAAGCATGAATGCCGCACAGCTACCCAAGATCAGTGCCCCGGTTAATGCTGCTCGCCGGTTAAAGAGGCGCCGTCCTGCAAGGTAGGTCAGTAGGACCGTAAAAAGTCCGGACAGGGCAGAGGGGAGCCTGGCAGCAAATTCATTTTGGCCGAAGAACGCCATAGAACCGGCGTTAACCCAGTACAATAGCGGTGGTTTTTCAAAATATTTGACATAATTGAGGGTGGGGGTGACAAAATCGCCCCGGACCAGCATTTCACGAGGAATTTCGGCATAGCGCCCTTCATCCGGGTCAATCAGCGGCGCTGATCCCAGCCCTGTCAGGAACAGGAATCCAAACAGGATCAGCAGGAGCAGGCTGTCCCTTAGCCAGTGCCCTTCCGGCTGGTTTAGGTGCTCGTAGAACGGACTCACGAGTCAAACTCCTGCATCGGTGCAGGAAGGCGAATCAGGTCTTCAGCTGCTGTGCTGGCAGGTACCGGCATCAGGATACGCATATTGGGATGCACAACATCAACCGGGAGTAGTGTGCCCTGCTGGTCAAGCTGCTGCAGGTTGGTAGCCATAAAGTCTGCATTTTTCATGGCAGGCCCCATCAGTGAAAGCTGATCTCCTGTTTGAAACCGGTTTCTTACCAATACCTCTGCCAATTCCGGTCCCCGCATCGCCTCAACTGTTCCCACCAGTTTGTGGCTACGCAGGTAGCCTGCCTGATAGGATTGGCCGACATCCCTGGGATCACCCAGCAGGAAACCGGTGGTGTAGCCACGGTGGCTGATGGTGGCCAGTTCTTCCATCCAGGCCGGGTCAGCAGTATAGCTCTCCGGATCGGCACAGAACCGATCCAGCGCTGTGCGGTAGACCCGCAGCACCCCGGCCAGATAATGTACCCCTTTCATCCGACCTTCAATCTTGAGGGAGCCAACCCCGGCCCGAACCAGATCAGGCAGATAGTCCAGCAGGCAGAGGTCCTTGGAGTTGTAGATAAAGGTGCCGCTGCTATCCTCAACAATCGGCTGGTATTCGCCGGGCCGTCGCTCCTCAACCAAGGCGTATTTCCAGCGGCAGGGCTGGGTACATTCTCCCTGGTTGGCGCTGCGGCCGGTCATGGCGCTGGAGAGCAGACAACGGCCGGAATAGGCAACGCACATGGCGCCATGCACAAACACCTCGCAGGGAATCTTCACCGCCGCTGCGGTGGCGCGGATATCCTCCAACGTCATTTCACGGGCCAGATTGACGCGGGTAACCCCCTGCTCCTGCCAGAACAGCACGCTTTCACGGTTAATGGTATTGGATTGGGTAGAAAGGTGGATTTCCCGCTGTGGCGAGATCCGGCGGACCATGCGCAGTACGCCGGGATCACTGATAATATAGGCGTCAAACGGCAGCGGAGCAAGCTGTTCAAGATACTGTTCAAGGCGGGACAGATCCCGATCATTGACATAGCTGTTGATGGTCAGGAAACACTGCACCCCATGATTATGGGCAAAGGCCAGCGCCTCGGCCATCTCCTCAAGGGTGAAGTTGCCGGCCATATTGCGAAGACCAAAGTCAGGCCCGCCCATATAGACCGCATCAGCGCCATAATGGACGGCGCATTTCAGTTTTTCCATGGTGCCGGCTGGAGCAAGTAATTCAGGTTTTTTCACGTCAAATCCAGTTGGAATGATAATGAAGCTAATAAAGTTGAAATGCTAGCACAGGAGTGGTCTGTCTGTAAAATGCAAACCTGAAAAACCGGACTTTCACTTGACAAAGCTGTTTTTCTGGCTTTAATTACAGCGAAACCCAAGAAAAATCAGGAGAGTTGCATGAGCCACCTGCGAAAATTGGGACTGCTGACGTTAGGGGCATCGCTGCTTGGCGGCTGTGCAGCCAATGACTTGGCGGTCAAACGTCAGACAGAAACGGAAACAAAAGTTGAGCACCTTTTTCAGGTTGCAGGGGGGATAGAGGCTCGCTTGAACGAACTATCCGAAAGAATTGCTGTACTTGAGGAGAAAGATGCTCAGCGTACCACTCTTTTTAAAGAGTTGAGTGATGGCGTAAGGGAGCTTAAAGAAGTAAATCAAGCCTTGCAGGCAAAGGTGCAGACGGCTGCGGTTGTTGCTACGCCAAAAGTTGAGGTGGTTAATCCTGATCCAGCCCCAAAAGGCAGGGATGCCGGTCCCCCTCCGGGGTATGTCAAGGCCTTTGGCCTCTACAGTACCAATAATTTTGCCGGTGCGATTCAGGCCTTTGAGTCGTTTTTAAAGGAACAGCCCACCAGTGAGTATGTCCCCAATGCACATTACTGGATTGGCGAGTGTCACTACAGTATTTCTGATCTCTCTAAAGCGCTTGCTTCTTTCCAAAAGGTAGTTGATGGCTGGCCCCGCCATTTGAAGGCGTCTGATGCTCTGCTTAAAATTGGATACAGTTATGCTGCCCAGAAACAACCGGATAAGGCCAGGGCATCGTTTGAACGGCTTATTCGCAGCTATCCCGCCAGTCCTGCAGCTGTCAAGGCGAGGGAGCGACTGATGTCCAGCGACCAACCGGCCTCTGGCCGGCATTAAGATGAGGTGACCATGAGATCTCGTATGCAACTGGTAGTATCCCTAATGGTAATGGTGCTGCTTGTCCCTTGTATGATCCGGGCTGCAGAGGAGCCAACGGTCTATGTAATCCAGAAGGGTGATACGCTCTGGGGGCTGTCAGGGAAATTCCTTAATAATCCCAGGTATTGGCCAAACCTTTGGTCAAAAAATCCTCAGGTTACCAATCCGCACTTTATCTACCCCGGCCAAACCGTCCGTTTTGTCAATGGTAAGCTGGAGGTCGTTGATGCTCCGGCAGAGGCTGGTGCACAGAAGGCAGCAGCTCAGTCTATTGCGGTAGCTGATGCTGAAGTCGCAGAAGAAAAGCTTTTTACTGTTCGGGGCAACGAAGGCTGGTTGGTGGAAAAGGAGTTGGTGCCGACAGGTCGCATTATTGCTGGTCAGCATGGTCGTCTGGTGCTTGGTGAAGATGATACCGTCTTTACGGATGTTGGTAGAAGCCATGGTGGCGCTGATGGTAGTAAATATACTATTTTGCGTAAGTCAAAAGAGGTTAAGCACCCGGTGACGGGAGATGTGGTTGGTTTCCGTGTATACCCCTTGGGAATGATGCAGCTGACCCAGGTAACGGAGCTGAATTCCCGTGGTATTATCAGCTCTTCGTACAAAGAAGTAGAACCTGGTGATCTGCTGGTTCCTTATCAGTCGGTCAGGCGACGGACTGTGGCCCTGAAGATGACCACCAAGCCACTACGAGGGGCGATTGTCGAAAGTACTGAGGCGAATGCCGCTATTGCAGCCGGTGATGTGGTCTACCTGGATCTTGGCACATCACAAGGGGCTGAGCCGGGCAATCTGCTGTATGTTGTTCGCAAGGTAGCGATTGAAAAGATGCTGGTTGATCGGTATGTTGGTCAGCTGCCTAGCGAAGTGGTGGGGGCAGTGGTGATTGTTGAGGCTGGTAACAATACCTCAACTGCTATTGTGGTTAAAAGTATTGATGCAATTTTTAAAGGTAATGAGGTCGTCAGTGCGCCTCGTTAGGATATGACCTGTACGTAGCTCGAAGGCCGACCCTGTGTCGGCCTTCGTTTTTTAAGGGAGTTGCATGGATTATCTGTCCTGGATAGCCCTGCGGGCAGTGGAAGGCGTTGGACCGGTCCTGTTCCGGCGGCTGTTGGAGCGGTTTGATACACCGGAAGAAGTGCTTGCCGCACCTCCTGGCGCCCTGGCGGCTGTGCGGGGGGTCACGTCGCAGATTGTGGAGGCCATTGCTGCTTCGGGCTGCCGTCGTTTTGCAGAAGAGGAATGTCGCAGGATAGAAACTGCCGGTGTCCGCCTGCTGACCTTTCTGGATGCGGACTATCCCCGTCAGCTGTTTGAGATCGGCGATCCGCCTCCTCTGCTGTATCTGCGGGGTGCAATCCCGGTCTGGGAACCTGCGGTTGCCGTGGTCGGTTCACGCCGGGCAACCCGTGAAGGTCTTAAAGCTGCAGAACGGCTTTCTTCAGAGCTGGCAACAGTAGGCGTGCTGGTGGTCTCCGGTTTAGCCCGGGGGATTGACACTGCCGCCCACCGCGGTGCCTTGGCAGGTGGCGGCGCTACGGTTGCGGTGCTGGGCTGTGGGGTTGATGTTGACTACCCGCCTGAAAACAGGCAGCTTGCACAACAGATTGCTGAGCGCGGCTGTATCATCTCCGAATTTCCCATGGGCACTCAGCCGCTGGCAGAGCATTTCCCCCGCCGCAACCGGATTATCAGCGGCCTGTCTCGTGGAGTACTGGTGGTGGAGGCGGTTGAAAAGAGTGGCTCCCTGATTACGGCCCGCTACGCCCTGGATCAGGGACGCGAGGTAATGGCAGTGCCGGGGCAGATCAGCTCTGCTGCCTGTCGCGGCAGCAATCGTCTCATTAAGGACGGAGCCCAACTGGTTGACTGTGTAGAGGACATTCTGGATGCTGTCAGAATCTCCAAGACTGAGCAAACACTGCCCTTGTTTGAGCCGCATACCTCTCCGCCTCGCTGCAGCCTGACTCCACGGGAGGCTGCGGTGTATGAGCTGGTGGCCCAGGGGCCGCGCCATCTGGATGAAATTACCCAGGCTCTGGAATTGACGGCCGGAGAGGTTTCGGCTATGGTGCTTGGCCTTGAACTAAAAGGGATGCTATCACAGCTTCCCGGATCTTACTATTCACTCCCTTAAGGATTATTGAACCTATGGCGCATCAGCTTGTAATTGTTGAGTCTCCGGCCAAGGCCAAGACCATTGAAAAATTCCTCGGTTCCGAGTACCGGGTGTTGGCCTCTTTCGGGCATGTCCGGGCTTTGCCCAGCAAGCAGGGCTCGGTTGATACGGCCAATGATTTTGAGCCAAAGTACCACGTACTGCCGGAGAGCAAGAAACATATCGATGCCATCAAGAAGGAACTGAAGGGGGCGGATCGACTGCTTCTGGCAACTGACCCCGACCGTGAGGGAGAGGCGATCTCCTGGCACCTTTTGGCTGCTTTGGGGCTGGATAAAAAGCCCAAGATCCCGATTCAACGGGTGGTGTTCCATGAGATCACCAAGGATGCCATCATTCATGCGGTACAGCATCCCCGTGACATTGCCATAGATCTGGTTGATGCCCAGCAGGCCCGCTCAATTCTGGACTATCTGGTTGGTTTCAACCTTTCTCCCTTTTTGTGGAAAAAGATCCGTTATGGTCTTTCTGCCGGTCGGGTACAGTCGGTTGCCCTGCGGCTGGTCTGTGAGCGTGAAAAAGAGATTCAGGCCTTCGTAGACCAGGAATACTGGACCATTGGAACTAAACTGGAAAAACAGGGTGGCCAGAGTTTTAAGGCTGGCCTGGTGGCAGTGGACGGTAAGAAACTGGGCAAGTTCGATATCCCGGACCAGAAGAGTGCCGATGCACTGAAGAACGCCATTGCACAGGGCAAGGCCCAGGTAGCCTCGATTACCCGCAAGGAGATGAAGCGTAACCCGGCTCCTCCCTTTACCACCTCCACCCTGCAGCAGGAGGCCTCCCGTAAACTTGGTTTCTCAGCCAAAAAGACCATGTCCACTGCTCAGAAACTGTACGAAGGGGTGGCAATCGGTGAAGGTGGCACGGTCGGTCTGATTACCTATATGCGTACTGATAGCGTCAACCTCTCGGCCCAGGCCTTGAAAGATGCCCATGACCTGATCAGTGTGGCCTACGGTAAGGAATATGCCCTGGCCAAGCCACGCTTTTACAAGAACAAGTCTAAAAATGCCCAGGAAGCCCACGAGGCGATCCGGCCGACCTACATTGACAAAACCCCAACAGAACTGAAGAAGTACCTGACTCCAGACCTGTTCAAGCTGTATGAACTGATCTGGAAACGGACGGTTGCCTGCCAGATGGCCGAGGCACTGCTGGACCAGACCTCGGTGGATATCGCGGTCAGTGGTGAGAAAAAGGACAGCTTCACCCTGCGGGCCACCGGCTCAGTGATCCGCTTCCCCGGCTTCATGAAGCTCTATATAGAAGGGGTGGATGACGAAGACGAAGAAAAGGAGGGTACGCTCCCTGCTTTGGACGAGGGTGAAGCGCTCAAGCTACTGGAAGTGTTGCCGGAGCAGCACTTTACCCAGCCGCCGCCACGCTACACCGAAGCCACCCTGGTCAAGACTCTGGAAGAGTACGGCATTGGTCGGCCATCCACCTATGCCAGTACCCTTAATACCCTGGTGGAGCGTAAATATGCCCGCCTGGACAAGAAACGTTTCTTCCCGGAAGATGTCGGCATGGTGGTCAATGATCTGCTAACTGCCCATTTCCCCAAGTATGTGGATTACAACTTCACCGCCGGGCTGGAGGAGGAGCTGGATCAGGTCTCCCGTGGTGAAAAGCAGTGGAAGCCACTACTGCGTGAGTTCTGGAACCCGTTCATCACCCTGCTCAAGCAAAAAGAGGGGGAGGTTAAGAAGGACGACCTGACCACCGAGACCCTGGACGAGGTCTGCCCGGAATGTGGCAAGCCGCTGGCCATCAAGCTGGGCAAGCGGGGCAAGTTTATCGCCTGTACCGGTTTCAAAGAGGGTTGCAAGTACACCCGCAACCTGGAAAACAGTGGTGCTGAAGAGGCTGCTGAACCGGAAGTTTCAGAAGAAAAGTGTGATAAATGCGGCCAGCCGATGCTGATCAAGTCTGGTCGCTACGGCAAGTATCTGGCCTGCTCCGGCTATCCGGCCTGTAAAAATATCCAGCCGCTCAACAAACCCAAGGGCACCGGTGTGACCTGCCCGGAATGCAAAGAAGGTGAGCTGACCGAGAAGAAGTCCCGCTACGGTAAGCTGTTCTATTCCTGCAACCGCTATCCTGACTGCAAGTTTGCCCTTTGGGATCCTCCAGTCCACCAGCCTTGTCCCAAGTGCGGCTTTCCGGTGCTGGTCAAGAAGGTCTATAAGAAAAAGGGTGAGTTCCTGAAGTGCCCCAAAGAGGGCTGTGACTGGACATCTGCTTAGCGGCTTCGCCACAGCCCCATCTGCTTCGTTGCACTCGTCGTCCGACACTCGACGTACTGTTTTGTACGCCGTCTGCCGGATTTCTCGTGCGCCTGGCATCTGAGCCTGTGACTGTGCCGGAGATTTAATGTATGAGTGAACAAGTAACTATTATCGGTGCCGGTCTGGCCGGTTGTGAGGCTGCCTGGCAGGCGGCAGAACGTGGTGCACAGGTCCGCCTGTACGAGATGAAGCCACAAAAGTATTCTCCGGCCCATCAACGTGAGGGGCTGGCTGAGCTGGTCTGTTCCAACTCCCTGCGGGGGGCTGATCTGGGGAATGCGGTCGGTCTGCTCAAGGAGGAGCTGCGGCGTTGTGGTTCCCTGATCATGCAGGCTGCTGATGCCACCAGGGTTCCGGCCGGTGGTGCCCTGGCTGTTGATCGAGACCTGTTCTCGGTTTGGATAACTGAACGAATCTCCTCCCATCCTAATATTACTCTGGTTCGCGAAGAGTTGGCCAGTCTGCCGCCTGAAGGCTTGGTGGTAATCGCCTCCGGCCCTCTGACCAGCGATGCCCTGGCTGAGGAGCTGTCCCGTCTGGTGGGTGAACGGCTCTACTTCTACGATGCCATTGCCCCGATTGTTGCGGCAGAATCCCTTGATCTGTCCAAAATCTACGCCGCCTCCCGTTATGGCAAGGGTGATCCTGACGATTACCTCAACTGCCCTATGGATCAGGAACAGTACTCGGCGTTTATTGCAGCTGTGAAAGCTGCTGAAAAGGTTGCACCCCGCGAGTTTGAGAAGGTGGTCCACTTTGATGGCTGTATGCCAATTGAAGAGATGGCTGAGCGTGGTGATGAGACCCTGCGTTTTGGCCCGATGAAGCCGGTCGGCCTTCCTGATCCGACTACCGGCAGAGATTCCTGGGCCGTGGTGCAGTTGCGGGCAGAAAACAATGAAAAGACCCTCTATAATCTAGTGGGGTTCCAGACCAAGATGACCTGGCCGGAACAACGGCGGGTGCTGCGGATGATTCCTGGATTGGAACAGGCCGAGTTTGTCCGGTTGGGAGTCATGCACCGTAACACCTTTATCAATGCACCGGCCTTGCTGTTGCCGACGCAGCAGTTGAAGTCGGATCCCCGTATTATCTTTGCCGGTCAGATCACCGGTGTTGAGGGCTATGTGGAATCCGCCGGTTCCGGTTTTCTGGCCGGACTGGCCGTGGCTGCCTTGGCGCGTGGTGTTGAGCCATCCTCGCCTCCCCGCGAGACCGCCTTGGGGGCGCTGATCCATCACATTACCAATGCTGAGCCAAAACATTTCCAGCCGATGAACGTCAACTATGGTCTGTTTCCCTCGCTGGAGAGCCGGGTAAAGAAGAAGGATCGCAAGCTGTTGCTGGCAGAACGGGCGTTGATTGCGCTGGAAGGCTGGAAACAGGATCTTGAAACACGGAGGCACGGAGACACAGAGCAAGGCACAAACAAAAATAGTAAAGCGCACTAAAATTGTTGTGTTTTTTGTCTTAGTTTGTTTATCATAATTCTTTGAGAAATTTTTCTCCATGTCTCTGTGTTTTGCATAGAAAGGTTTTGCAATGTCTGACCCGGTTCAAGCCACCCTGCAGCGTATAGAAGAAGAGCTCAAAAAATGTGTCAAATGCGGTACCTGCCGATCCAACTGCCCTGCCTTTACCGCCTTTCAGCGTGAGCCAGCCACGGCCCGTGGCAAGCTGACCCTGGTCCAGCACCTGCTGAAGGATGACATAGATCTGGATGATCAGACCTATCTGGCCATGTCCAAGTGTCTGTTGTGTGGTAGCTGCGTGGACCGCTGTCCCAATGATGTGCCCACTGATGAGATTGTGATTGCCGCCCGTGAAGCGTTGGCCAAGAAACGTGGTCTGACCACCTTCCATGCTGCCGTGGGGCAGGTGATCAAGAGCCGTACCCGGATGAAGTTGGGTGCCAAGGCCGCCTCGCTGCTGGGACCGCTGTTCTTTAAGAAGGTGCCGGAGAACTCAGGTCTGCGTCTGCGTTTTCCGCTGCCGTTCGTGGGGAACAAACGCTATATCCCGGCCATTGCCAAGACCACGTTTATGGAGCGTTATCCAGAGGTGATCGAAGGCCAGCCGGGTAAACCACGGATTATCTTCTTCGTTGGCTGTATGACCAACTTTGCCTACCCGCGGGTCGGTGTGGCAACGGTCAAGCTGTTCCAGCATCTGGGCTGTACCATTATCATCCCCAAGGATCAGCAATGCTGCGGCCTGCCCGGCATGTCCGGTGGAGACATCGAGACGGTCCGGGATCTGGCCGAGCGCAACCTGGCTGCCTTGGAACGTTACGAGG
>JAJTBI010000064.1 GCA_021286935.1 Geobacteraceae bacterium | reverse complement strand
CAGCGCACATGAAGGTGCCGGCCTCAATCCGGTCCGGCATCACTTCATAGGCAGCCGGGGTCAACTCATGTACACCCTGAATACGGATCGTATCAGTGCCTGCCCCTTCAACCTTAGCCCCCATCCGATTCAGGTAATCCGCCAGATCAGCGATCTCAGGCTCACGGGCAGCGTTTTCAAGAATACTTTCACCTTTGGCAATGGCAGCAGCCATCATCAGGTGCTCGGTGCCCCCCACGGTGGAGACATCAAAGTTAATCCGGGCACCTTTCAACCCCTTCTTGGCAATCGCCTCAACATAGCCATGCTCAAGCTTGATTTCCGCCCCCAGCGCCTTCAACCCTTTCAAGTGCTGGTCAATCGGCCGGGCGCCAATGGCACAGCCACCGGGCAGCGAGACCCGTGAGCGGCCAAAGCGGGCCAGTAGCGGTCCCAGTACCAGCACCGAGGCCCGCATGGTCTTGACCAGATCATAGGTAGCCTCAACGGTGTTAATGGTACCGGCATCAATCCGCATGGTATTCTCATAACGCTCGATGGTGGCGCCCAGAGATTCCAGCAGTTTTGCCGTGGTGGTGATGTCACGCAGACGGGGAACATTGGTGATGGTGCTGACGCCTGGGGCCAGCGCAGCAGCGATACAGATCGGCAGGGAAGCGTTCTTGGAGCCACTGACCGTGACCTCGCCCTTCAGTTTCCTGCCGCCGTTGATAATCAGTTTATCCACAGATAGATGCCTCGAATTGAAATGATACAACGTGTCATACTAGCCCAGAGCACGAAAGAGGAAAAGAGAAAACGTCGTACTTAGCGGTAACGGGGCAGATCACCTCTGACCTCCACCACCGGACCACCCTCAATCTCTTCTGCCTCACCATAATCATCGCCATAGTCACTGTCCGGCACTGCCCATTCGTAGAGTTTTTGCGAGTCCAGCAGGACCGGATGACGGGGGCTGTCAAAGACGCGCTGCTGCATTTCCTCATCAAACAGGCCAATGCAGCCGTGGGAGGCCGGCCTGCCCGGCAGGTCACGGGCATGAATCCAGTAGCCCACGTTCTTCTCATCAATATAAAAACGCAGGGCATTGTCCATCGGGTACTGGTCCCCTTCTTCACCATCAATTTTGTACAGTGATGAGGTATGGGTCAGGTGACGGGCATCAATCCTGAACATACCTGTTGGGGTTTCGGTACCGGGCTTTCCGGTGGCGGCGGGCATAGAGAACTTCAACTTGCCATGTTCATAGGCGCCGATCCATTGTTCGGTCTTGTCCACCAGGATATATTTATCATGTTCCCGGGCAGGCTCGTATTCCTTAGGCAACGGCGTATAGCCCCGGATATCCTCCATACGGTCCGGTTCTTTGATGGTCATGCCCGGATAGACGTGCCGTCGATCAACCCGGTTAAAACGGGCAACCCAAACCCAATCATTACCATAGAGCGATTCCAGTGTTTCATTTGGGAGTACAAAATGAGGATGCCAGCGCATCCCCTTCTGGCTGGGATACTCAATCCTGGACAGGTCTTCCTGGGCCTTGTCTGTTGGAGAGGCAGCAGGGGGGTCAACCGCGTCTATCTCCCAGGTGAGCCAACCGCCGGTTATCACGGCGGCAAAAAAAGCCACCAGCACCAGCCGGTGGCTCAAACGCATGTTACTTGTTCGCATCGTTATTCCACCGTGACACTTTTTGCGAGGTTTCTCGGCTGATCAACATCAGTCCCTTTCAATACAGCAATATGATAGGACAACAGCTGTAGCGGCACCGACAATAGAATCGGATCAAGGTCATCACTGAGTTCAGGCAGCTCCAGGGTGGCCTCAGCCTTATCCTGCACCTCATGATCACCTTTACTGCAAAGGGCGATCACGCGACCGCTGCGGGCAATGACCTCTTCCATGTTGGAGACGGTCTTTTCATAGGTACTGTTCTTCGGCACCAGCACCACCACCGGCACATGCTCGTCGATCAGGGCAATCGGGCCGTGCTTCATCTCGCCTGCCGGGTAGCCTTCAGCATGGATATAGGAAATCTCTTTCAGTTTAAGGGCACCTTCCAGGGCGATCGGAAAGTTTCTGCCCCGGCCCAGATAGAGGAAGTCACGGGCATTCATATACTGACGGGCAATCTTTTCGGTCTGTTCATTCAGCTTCAGGGTCTGTTCCAGCAGTTCCGGCACCCGCTTCAGGTCGGCAATCATCTGCTGGCCCTGTACCACACTTAACCGGCCAATGGCCCGGCCAAAACGGATGGTAAACAGATACAGCGCCGTCAACTGAGTCACAAAGGCCTTGGTGGAGGCCACCCCGATCTCTGGTCCGGCATGGGTGTAAATCACCCCGGCAGCATCACGGGCAATGGATGAATCCAGTACGTTGCAGATGGCCAGGTTCATGGCCCCCAGCTTCTTGGCCTCCCGCAGGGCTGCCAGGGTATCGGCGGTTTCACCGGACTGGGAGATAACCATCACCAGCGTCTTGTCATCAATCACCGGGCTACGGTAGCGGAATTCCGAGGCGATATCGATCTCAACCGGGATGCGGCAATGTCCTTCGATCAGAAACTTGCCGGTCAGGGCGGCATGCCAGGAGGTGCCGCAGGCCACGATCACCATCCGCTGTACGGTCTGCAGAGTGGCATCATCGTATCCCAGGTCTTCAAGATAGACATCCCCCTGCTGTTCCTGCAAACGTCCGGCAATGGTATCCCGCACAGCACGGGGCTGCTCATGGATCTCCTTCAGCATAAAATGCTTATAGCCCCCCTTTTCAGCCATTAGAGGGGACCAGTCGATATGACGGGCCTTTTTCTCCAGCGGGACTCCGGCAATGGTTGAAAAACAGGCAGTCTGGCCATGGAAAACCGCCAGCTCGCCATCTTCCATAAAGACCATCTCGCGGGTATGGGCCAGGATGGCGGGAATGTCGGAGGCGACAAAGAACTCGCCCTGTCCCAGCCCGACCACCATTGGTGAACCGACCTTGGCAGCGATCAGGGTATCGGGCTGATCCTTGCAGAGAATACAGACCGCAAAGGCCCCCTGCAGTTCCTGCAGGGCAGTGCGTACCGCAGCCTCAAAGGAGCCGGCAGTCTTCAGACGTTCATCAACCAGATGGGCAATCACTTCAGTATCGGTCTGACTGGAGAACGCATGGCCAGCCGCCTGGAGTTGTTCCTTCAGACTCAGGTAATTTTCAATAATGCCGTTATGTACAACAACAACCGGACCGGACGTATGGGGATGGGCATTGATTTCAGAGGGACGGCCATGGGTGGCCCAGCGGGTGTGGCCGATGCCGATGGAGCCGGCCAGCGGCTTTTCCCGCAACAGCTTCTCCAGATTAAGCAGTTTGCCTTCACTGCGGCGTACGGCAACACCATCCGGCTGCAGTGTGGCGATACCGGCAGAATCATAGCCACGATATTCCAGCTTACGCAGACCGTCAAAAATGATCGGGGTTGCTTCCTGTTCTCCAATATAGCCAACAATACCGCACATAAATTTACGCCTTTCCGCTAATATCCGGTACCTGCACCACCATCAGGAACAGTCCCAGTCGATGCAGCATCTCTGAAAAACGATCATAATCCACCGGTTTGGTAATATAGCAACTGCAACCCAACTCATAACAGTTCTGCACTTCCCGGGGATCATCGGTGGTGGTCAGCATAATCACCGGCATCTTGTGCAGCTCCGGGGTCAGTTTAATGCGACGCAGCACCTCTACCCCATCCACCCTGGGCATCCTGATATCCAGCAGCAGCAGATAGGCGGTGCCACTCTGACGGGTTTCAGGTGTGTCAGGCGTTCCGGCCAGGAAGTCAAGCGCCTCCTGGCCATCCCGAAAACGGATGATCTGATTGGTAAGCCCTGCTTCCCGCAGGTTATCAATGATCAGTTCGGCATGGCCGTCATCATCCTCGGCGATCAGAATGGTAACTTCGTTTTTAGCAAGTTTTTCCATGAGCGTCTGAAGCATCCTTTCAGGTCCTTTGCACAGGAAGCGTGACAAAAAAGCTGCTCCCTACCCCTTCCTCAGATTCAAGCCGGATGGTTCCATTCAAGCGATCCAGAATTCTGCGAGAGACGGTCAGGCCCAACCCTTCACCCGGGATATCCCGGGGGTTGATGCGGTGAAAGATCTCCCAGACCTGATTCTGATAATCAGGATGGATACCAATCCCATTGTCCCTAATGCAGTACTGAACAGCACCATCGCACACAACACTTGAGACATGAACCTCAAGCGGACGCTCCGCCGAACGGTACTTAATCGCATTATCCAACAGGTTGGTAAAGACCTGACTGATCTGAACAACATCTCCCCGGCATGGCAACAGCTGACCAACCGTAATCCGTGCACCAGTGGATTCAATCTGGTAAGCAAGGGAATTGATTATTTTGCTTATTAACAGATTCATGTCAAGGTTTTCTATGGTTATGGCAGCCCGGCCCAGCCGGGAGAGCCGTAACAGGCCTGACAAAAGGCTATCCATCTTTTCAACACTACCGGTAATGAATTCGATTGAGCGGGGCATACTCTCCGTAAGCAGTTGCAGCAGCTCATCCCGTTGTTCCAGAGGAAGTTCAATCTCTGTAAGCATCTTGTTCAAGGCAGCACAGCTTTTAGCCAGTTTCCGGCTGAAGCCCTGAATATTAACCAGTGGCGAACGAAGATCATGGGAGGAAACATAGATAATGCTCTCCAACTCCTTATTCTTGGCCTCAAGCTCGCGCATCAGGCGATCCAGCTCAAGCTCGGCCTGCTTTCGCTCGGTGATGTCAACAAAGACTCCGATCAGCCCGGACAATTCACCTGACAGGGCATAGTAGGTTGCCTTATTGACAATAATCGTATGTGTGCTCCTGTCGGCGTACATAAGATCCACTTCATACTGCTGCACACCTCCGGCAGCCAAAAGTTGATCATCCTTCTCCCTATGAAGGGCGGCAATCCTGGGCTGGTAGAGTGCATCCGCTGTCTTTCCGATCAGCTGCTCACGGGTAATCCCAAAGGCTTTCCCAAAGGCCTGGTTACATCCCTGATACTGCCCCTGCGTATCCTTGAAGTAGACCGGGGTGGGGATAGCATCCATCAGAGTCTGCAAAAAACGAAGCTGTATCGTAAGCTCCTGCATCAGATGATCACGCTGTCGTTCTGCAGTAATCCGATCATCAATTTCCCGACGCAGTGACCGGTTGGTATCGCTCAATTCACGGGTTCGTTCCTCTACGCGCCCTTCAAGTTCCGTATTAATCTGGGCGATTTCCCGAAACTGGCCGCTCAACGTATGGGCCATCTGGCGGGCGTTTTCCACCAGCGTTCGGATCTCGCTGATGGTACTGGAAGGCCAGACAAGATCTTCAGACACCAGCTTAACCGGCAGGTCAGTCGTCGTCTTTGACAGTTGCTCAAGCGGGGCAGCAATCCTGCGTGCCACCAGCGTAGCCAGCACGGTGCCAGCAGCCAGATACATCAACATGGCAATCAGAGCATTCCGATGTCCCCGCAGAATTCGGGCCTGATAGGGAGCAAAAGGCACCTCTGCAATGGCGTACACCGGTGTCTTGGGAATTGGGTAGACCCTGATATAGATACTCTTGCCAGCTCGCTGCCAAAGTGGCACCGGCGGATTATTTGGAGGTATACGATAAAAGACATGCTCCTGTGCCGTCTGACTGGCCTTACCAAGACTTAGCGGATCATAGTTTGACAGCCTGGCCACTTCAGGGGTTGTTGAGGCCAGCACCTCCCCCTTATTGGCCATCAGATGTAACTGAATTGGCTGGTTGGCCTGAATCCCCTGCAGCACCTTTGTGACCGCCACCGAATCAAGTTTCTGGCGTTCCTGCACGTTGAATTTCACTGGATAGGTGCCATCAAAGATCTTCTGCCGGACCTCATAGCCAACCTGCCGCGACTTGATCTCCAAAGTATCCAGCATCTTCTGCTTAACGGTCGCCTCCCGCTCCCTTCCTGTCAGCACCAGCACCAGCAGAGCCGGCAGAACAATGGTCAGCATCAGCACCTGAAACAGAAACTGGACAATGGTTACCGCCCCCTGTTGTCTTTCAGGCCAGACCAGACGCTCCAAAGAAAACTGGTTAATCAGTAACGTAGCAATCAGGGCATTGGTAACCCCGATAACCATATACATCAGCGCTGCTGTTGTTGTCCCCAGTAGCGGTACCTTCATGACCAGCTGAAAGAGTATAAAAATCACCGGCATCCCAACAATCAACCAGTACACCGTGTCTGCCATGATCAGTGTATCTTTGGGACGACGTTTCTGCCAGTACGCAACAAAAAGCGGTTCCAGCCCCAGCCAGACAACCGGATAGAAGTGACCAAACAGCTGCTTGCACCAGAGGGCGGCGATCACCGCAGCAACAACCGCCCAGACTGTTCCAAACAAACGTAAAACCAGCATCACGGCGATACTGCCCAACAGATAGTTAAACCCGGTAAAGAGCTGCGGGGCCAGAATATTACCCAGCAATGCAGCCCCCATAAGCAGCAGCAGGGCCAGCACCTGTCGGGTGCCCCATTTATTTCCCGTAAAATCAGTCATATCAGCTACCCTTAACAGCATTTGTGAGGATACTCCTGCTTGTAGACTATGTACCATAAAACAAAGCAATCACAACAAAGCGACACAAAAAGAGCAAATTAGTCCATTAAGACTTGAAGCGCACCACTCTTTCATCTATGATTCCAATGTTATTTAAGGAGGATGCAGCAGATGAACATAGAACAGATGAAGGTTGTCCTGAAGGAACTGCTCACCAAAACCGATCTGACCCCCTGTGTGGTGGGGCATCGCGGTGTGGGCAAGACAGCCGGCATTATACAGGTTTGCCGAGAAATTGACTGGCGCTATGCTCCGCTGCGTCTAGGGCAGATGGAAGTAGGTGATCTGGTTGGCATCCCGTTTCGAGAAGGCAACGTCATGCACTGGTCACGGCCTTCCTGGTGGCCGGAGGATGACGCCCCTCCGACCCTAGTCCATTGCGATGAACTAAACCGGGCGCAGCAAGAAGATACCCTGCAAGCGATCTTCCAGTTTGTGGAACCGCCTGCCGAGGGGCTGCAACGTGCCCTGCACACCCACAGCCTTTCCCCCCGCCACAAGGTGGTGGTCACCATTAACCCGCCGGATGGCACCTATCAGGTTGCCACCCTTGACCGGGCACTGATCGACCGGATGGTGATGTTGTATGTTGAGAGCGACTATCAATGCTGGGCTCGCTATGCGGCGTCACGTGAGCTGAACTGCGAGGTACGCAGTTTCCTGTCCGGCAACAGCAGCCTGCTGGCCAAACAGGGTGCGCCAATGGATATGCAGGTGGAGCCGACGGAACGGGGCTGGGAGATGGTCAGCACTCTGCGCCAGCATTGCCACTTTCCCGGCGACTTGGCCATGGAGGTCTATGCCGGCATCATCGGCAAAGAGGCCGCCATCACCTTCATGCGCTGGTTGACCAATCGTGAAGGGCGCCCTCTAACTGCTATGGAAATACTGAATGACTGGAATGAGGCAACCTCATCCAAGGCCGCTGAACAACGTGACGACCTGCAGGCAGCTACTATCAACGACCTGTTAACCACCCTGCAACTTGCACCGCAGCTTGCGCCAGATCAGGAAATTAATCTGGTGGCCTATATTGATCTGCTGCCGCGGGACCTGCGCTTTGGCCTTGTTAAATCGCTACTCAGGATTCCAACCGTAGCCCTGGCTATCAGCCAGGATAAATATGATCATGTCATCTATGAGGCGATCCGCACCATCGGCGCTGAGGCAACAGGAACAAACTGATTGTTTAACCGGGAGAACGTACTATGAGCTGGTTTATCTTTAGTGGCGGGTTGATCATCGGTCTAATGCTGCACCCCTTTGCGCGAATGCTCAAATCTGATGGTATCAACTACGTGCTTGATCTGATTGGACAGATTGTCACCGCCCCGTTCAGCGCCCTTGTTGACTATTTTCAGAAAAGGTCAGATCTTAATAAGGCCGGTCGCGGAGTAGAGCTGCCTGATGCCAGCAAGGTTGACCCCCGTGAGCAACAGATCAGTGACTCCGCCCAGACTATCCGCAGCATCCTGCTTTCATTGGCAACCGCAATCCATCGTACCGACCGGGCCGCCAGCGACTCTTCCCATGCCCTGCGTGAAGTCCGTGCCGGGATTGAACAGGCCAACCTGCCGGATGAACTGGCCGCAGCCCATGCCCTGCTGATTGCAGAAATTGACCGGGTCATTGCCAGTAACAGTGAGCTTAAAGGTGAGCTGGCAAGCTCTCAGGCTATTCTGGCAACCCAACGAGAGCAGATTGAGGCACTCAAGACTGCTGTACGGATTGACGGTCTAACTCAGCTGGCCAATCGGGCCTATTTTGATGAAAAGCTGCTGGAGATGATTTCCCTGCATCAGCGCTATAAAGAACCGTTTGCCCTGATGATGATTGATGTTGATTACTTTAAGGCCATTAACGACAGCCATGGCCATCAGGCTGGTGACCGGATACTGAAAGGGGTCTCTTTCAAGATCAAGGCAACCCTGCGGGAAAGCGATTTTCTGGCCCGCTTCGGCGGTGACGAATTTGCCCTGGTACTGATCAAGGCCAGCCTGCAACCGGCAACCGTGCTTGCTGAAAAGATCTGCACCAACGTCCGTGAAAGCCGTTTTATCCTTGATGGAACCGAATTCAAGGTAACCCTCTCAATCGGTGTGGCTGAGGTGTACGCCAATGACACACCTGAAACCCTGCTCAAGCGTGCTGATGAGGCGCTTTATCTGGTAAAAGAACGGGGACGTGACGGCGTGGCGGCGAAGGAGTATGAAGAGATCAGTCCGGCAGTAGACGCCTGATTGCTTCCGATGCCATAAAAAGCCCAAAGGCAGCAGGCAGGTAAGAAATCGTGCCTAATGGACGGCGCTCTCCTTCTGCTTCGGGCTCCCCCAGACGCTCCAAGTTACACGGCTCATCGGAATAAATCACCGTCACACCGCTGGAAATACCGCTACGGCGCAACTCTTTGCGCAGCTTACGGGCCAGGCGACAGCCTTGGCTGTCGGCAATATCGCTAATCCTGATCCGGGTTGGATCAAGCTTGCCAGCCGCCCCCATGCTGGAGATCACCGGAATTTGGCGTTCAACACAGTTCTGCAACAATGCCAGCTTGGCGTTCAAGCTATCAATCGCATCCAGCACCAGATCATAGCCAGGCTCCAACAGAGCAGGAACATTGTCAGGGGTAATCAGCTCCTGACGGGGTGTTATCAGCAGGCCAAGGTTAATCTGCAACAGCCGTTCTGCCATCACCGCCACCTTTGCCTTACCAAGCGTAGTTGTCAGGGCATGCAGCTGACGATTGATATTGCTCGCCTGAACCGTATCGCTATCAACCAGGGTCAAAGTGCCAATACCAGCCCGGGCCAACGCCTCAACCGCATAACTCCCAACCCCACCGACACCGGCCACCAACACCCGCGCCGCAGCCAAGCGCTGCAAACCGGCATCGCCGATCAACAGGGAGGTGCGAGAGAAACACTCGGTCATTGCGCAATCAGCTCCCGGTAGATCGCTTCAAACTGCTCAACCATCGCCTGCTGGGTAAACATCCGTAAGGCCCGCTCGCGTCCAGCCTGTCCCATCTGACGGCGTAGTGCGGCATTATCCAGCAGCATTGCCAGACATTCAGCCAGGGCAGCAGCATCTCCAGGCGGCACCAGCAGGCCGGTCACACCATCCTGTACCGCCTCATCAATGCCCGGTGCATTACTGCCGATGGTCGGTTTTTCCAGCAGCGCCGCCTCCACCAGTACCAGCCCCAGCCCTTCTTTGGCTATGGAAGGCAGCACCACGACATCCGCAGCTTGCATAACCGACATCACATCCCGCCTGAACCCCAGCAGGCGCAGATGATCCGCAATACCTAACTCAACCGCCTGCTGCTGCAATGTATCGTACATCTCCCCTTCACCGGCCAACAGACAGCGGATACCGGGGAAACGATCACGCAGCAAGGCTACCGCCTGCAATAGAAAGGTCTGCCCTTTTTTAGGCGAGAGGTGGGCCACACAGACCACCACCGGCTGTTCAGGCGCAAGGCCGAGCATCTGGCGAGCCTCAACAGCAGACAACACACCATCCAGTCGATTAACCGGAATGCCGTTATAGACCACCCTTACCTTTGCAGGATCCGCCCCCTGCGCAACCACATGCTGCTTCACCCCGCCTGAACAGGTAGCTGCCAGTGTGCTGAAGCGGTAGTAGAACCAGTTGTTGAGGGCATGCACATGTCCCAGGGTAGGAATACCGGCCAAACGCCCGGCCAAGCCCCCCCATTGGCTAGCGCTGGAAAGGTGGGTGTGAATAACATCAGCGCCAAAATTACGGGCAATCCGAGCGATGCGGAAGGGAGCAGCCAGATTCAGCTTACCGGATATGCCCGGCGTCTGCACCGCCAATCCCAGCTTACGGGCCTCATCAGGCAGCCCTCCGTCCGGCTTGCACAGCAGCAGCACCCGATGTCCCCGCTGCTGCAGATCTGCACACAACGATAGACAAACCCGCTCTGCACCGGAAAAACGGCGTTGGGTAATAACCTGCAGGATGGAGAGCGGCTTCATGGTGTACTCTTCTTCCCCTGCGCAAGTAGATGCTCTGCAGCTTCAAATAGGGCGGTTGGTGTAATGCTTTTTCGGCAGTCTTCGTCCTGATCGCACTGTTTTCGCATGCAGATGGTACAGGGAAGCGGTGATTGTATTATGGCATGCTGTGTGCCGTAAGGGCCATTACGCAGACCATCTGTACAGCGGTAAAACGAAACGGTAGGGGTTCCTACGGCAGCGGCTAAATGAACCGGCCCGGTATCGCCGCCAATCACCAGATCGCAACGTTTTAAGACTGCAGCAAACTGTTTCAGGGATAAAGGGGGCAGTAAGAGAGCCCGCTCAGGCAACTGACAAACCAGACGTTCAGCGCGCTCTTTTTCCTCAGCATTGCCCCAGGAAAACATCAGTGTTGCAGACGGATACTGCTTGAGTAGCTGCTGCCCCAACTGGAGCCAACCTTCTTCATACCAAAGCTTGGTCTGCCAGGTAGTACCGGTATGCAGCAAAATCAACGGGCTGCCGACTTGGTGCAGTGCCGCATCAGCAATCGCCTCATCTGCGCTGGATGTAGCGATATCACTCTGCGGTTGCCAGGTGTCTACCGACACCGAGAACGGGCTACTCACTACCCGCAGATAGCGCTGCACTGCATTGCGATCAGTGGATTTAAACGAAACCTGCTCTGTCGTAAACAGTGTGTTCAGCTTTTCCTGTAGATGTTCACGGCTGAAGCCAATTTTACGGTCTGCACGGGCCAACCGACAAACCAGCCCACTTTTGATGTTACCCTGCAGGTCAAAGACCAAATCATAGTGTTGCTGTCGCAGTTCATGCGCAAATAACAGAACATCCTTGCGGGTCCGCTGGGCAAAGGGGGTCTTCTTCCAGCGACGAAAAGCGACGGTCAGTACGCGCTCAATCAAGGGGTTACCTGAGACCAGATCACTGAATGCCTCATCCACGACCCAATCAATGACAGCTCCAGGCGCAGCCTGCCGAAGATACCCCAGTACCGGTAGTGCATGGATGACATCGCCAAGGGATGACGTTTTAATGATCAGGATACGCATAAGACTCGCTAGAAGGCTACTTGGTCAACTGTATCAGACGGGCATAAAAATCGTACTTGCTCTGTATTTTACTGCTTTTTATAAGACTGTGCAGCACCAGGTACTTATAATATTTCCCCCTCAACCGGAGCCGGTCAAGTAATGCCAGCAGAACCGTATGGGGAGATCCATAGCATTTCTCAAGGTAGATCCGACGACTTTCCTGAAACAGCCTGCCACCTTCAGCAGAAGTTGACTGCCCGCCAAGATGAATAATGGACACCTGAGGAAGGACAAAGCAGGGGATCCCCCGCTGCCAATGGGCCAGCTCACTGTCCTCATAATAAAAGAAAAAATCCTCATCAAACAGGCTGCCCGGAAACAGATCCCGGCGGATCATGAAAAAAGCTCCCAGCACTCCGGGGACTGCAAGCGGGGCTGTCGCCTTCTCTACACGTAATTTCCAGCTTTTGCTTCTGATCTTGCTAATGGTCTGAGAGTACAAAGACCAGATACTGGGCAGAAACAGGAAGCCCTGCACCCGGTTGTCACTTCCCATAATCACCGGCGAAGCGACACCTGCCTCCGGTCTGGCCTCAAAAAACGACCACAGCACTGCCAGTGCCTCCTGATTCAGAATCAGATCGGTATTCATAATGCAGGCGTAACGACTACTAACAGCCTGCAACCCTCGATTCATACCACGACCGTAACCCAGGTTTTCGTTAGTTTGGATGTAGAGCAGTCCATCCCAGTGTTCCTGCTCCAACATCGCCTGGGAACCATCGGTAGAATTATTATCAACCACCACCAAACGATAAGAAAATGGTAGTTCCACTGCTTTAAAAAACCTGATCAGCTCCTCAACCAGGGCACAGGTGTTATAGTTGACGGTTATAAAAGCAACATCAACCTGCATGGTGAGCATCCTCAAAATCAGCTTTTATAGCCAGTATCTGCGCGGCCTCTCTACAAACAGCATCGGCTGTCAATTCCATCATACAGGGATTTTCCGTCTCACCATAGCAGTGGGGCCTGATACAGGGATAGTGCTCACAGCCAGCCTGGAGGGTTACCATCCGACCGCTACGAATCGTCCCCCTATAGCCAAACGCAACCGGTTCATGCTGGGAGCGTTCATTATCCCAAGGATGCCAGCGCCAAAGCTCGGTAGGACCATACAGCGCCACCATCGGGACCCCTGTAGAGGCCGCAATATGGGTGATAGCTGTATCCAGGCCGATATACAGGGCAGCCCCCTTCAGTAGGCAGGCCATTTGGTTAAGAGAAAGCGTGCCGGGTATCAGTAACGGTTTGATACGGCAGCCCGCTGCTGCTGCCTGCAAAAGCGCAATCTCCTCTGGATCCGGTGATGATGTCCAGACCGGCTGCAATCCATGAACACGGGCCAAACGATCGCTCACCTCACAGAAACGACTGATTTCCCAATATTTGTAACGCCAACGGGCAAAGGGATGGATCACCAGATAACCCGGAGGGATCACGCGTGGTCCCAGAAGATTCATTACCTGATCAGCATCGGCAGGTTGCCAAAACAGCTGTACTTGCACCTTCTGGCCTGCTATCCCCAGCACTCCGGCAACCTGAGAACATAAGTCGGCTATATGTGCAGTTTCATCAAAATCAATCAGATGACTAAACAGCAACGAACGAAAAAAGCGTGAAAACGGCTTATCAGACTGTGCATATCCCACGCGGTAATGTTTACTGGCAACCGCAACTGCCACGGCCCCGCGGTCTCCAGTATTCATTGTTATTGCGAGATCATACTTTCTAAATAGCTTAAATAGATAACTGCTACCCAAACCTGATGATGAACGTTTCCATTTATCCGAATAGATCACCTTTCGGACACGGGGATCTTTCTCTAAAAATTCGCCCGTACCGCGATTAACCAAAAAATCAATAGCCGCCTGTGGAAAGGCGTCTTTCAGCATTTGTATCAAGGGGGTGGTGAGAATGACATCACCAATTAGACGCGTGTTAACTATCAGGATCGAATCAGGTGAGGCTATCATGCTTGTCAGCTCCATCAATCAACAACCTGAATAGATCAAGATACTGTTTCGTTGTTGTTTGTAGCGAATGTTGTGAAACAACATAACGATAGGCCGCATCTTTAAGGACGTTAAAAGCGGAAGGGCTCTCAAGAATTTGGTCTATTCCAAGGGCAATCCCCTCAAAATCGCCCACTTCACACAAAAAACCACGCCCATCAACAAGCTCCGCCAAGCCTCCCGCATTTGTGGACACAACCGGCACATGGTAGGCAAAGGCATCCAGGACGCTACTGCACAATCCCTCTTCACGGGAACTTATACAGAACAGGTCTAGCAGAGAGAACAGATCTTCCACATCTGCAACAAATCCCATCAGAATGTATCTGTCATGCAACCCCAATTCATCTATTCTTTGCTGAACCTGCTTTTTCAGAGGTCCATCCCCAAAATGTAAAAAAACGAAATCGCTCCTGAGAAGCGATAGTTTTTTAATGGCTTCCACCATTGTAAAAGGATCTTTATCGTGATCAAGCGCAGCAATTGTTGCGACAACTTTTTTGCCCGCGACATTTAGCTTGGTAAAAGCATCTACAGCACGTTGTTTGTTGAGTTCTCTTGGCACAACAACATCATAAATAACATGGACGTTGTGTATTCCAAATACTTCAAGCACTCCTTTTACAGAACAAGAGATCGCAACAACACAGTCTGTTTTTTTGTACTTTAATCTTGTAAGCCAGCCCCGGGGTACGAAGTTAACCCTACGTGTATAGACCACCGGTCGCCCATGAAAAGGTTTTGTAATAACCGCCGCAGTCTGTGCTTTGGCTGTTTGTGCCTGTATAAGATCATACTTTGCAGCGTGTCGTGCGATCCACCAGAAGGTTGTTATATTACCGCCAACCTCATGTACTTGTATCCCTGCGGCTCGAGCCTTGCTTACAAGCGGAGCACCTGTCCGACAGAGCAACTCAACCAACACTCCCTGCTGCATAAAGCCAACGGCGTTATGCAGAGTCTGGCGTTCTCCTCCTCGCCAGCTCTTTTCAGTATTAACTATCAGCAGATGCATAGATCTGGCTTTCGGGGCTAGTAACTGGCATACAAAATCAAGGTCTTTCGTTGAGTTCAGACAGCTTGATTATCTTATAAAACACTCCCATTGCACCGGATGCCGCGATAAGCAAGCCAGCACGGCCATCAAGAAATCCCCGCTTCAAGATATAGCCCTTTATAAATGCAGCAAAGGCCCTGATGACAGCACGTACCGCCCCCCCCGTCCTACCATCATCCTGCATCTGACGAGCACCTGCCATGGCATAGCTATGCATTTTGAGGATAAAATCCTCAGGGCCATTATACGAATAATGTTCCAATGCAGCCTGCAGTTCTTTGGTGTTCCCGTCAATTTCGACAGATTCATGCACTCTTCTATTACTGAACTGCCCCTTATCCTTCCGGAAAACACGTAAAATAGTGTCAGGCCACCAACCACCATACCTGATCCACTGTTTTTTATACATATTCTTCCGCTTGACCCAAAAACCTGAGTGCCCATGATCCGTCTTAACATTGGCAATTATTTCATCCGCAAGATCTGGCGGCACCACCTCATCGGCATCAATGGACAGGACCCATTCATTTGACACCAGAGATAATGCAAAGTTTTTCTGAGGGCCATAGCCCAACCACGGCTGACGATAAAACTTCACGAATGGATACTGCCTGCAGATATCCTCCGTTTTATCTGTACTGCCGGAATCAACCACGATTATTTCGTCAACAAAATTAAGACTTGCAAGGCAAGCCCCGATCTTTTTTTCTTCATTAAGCGTTATTATAATGGCCGAAATTTTCATAATACCTACGTTACAGTGCAGCTTGATCACTGAACTGCAGACCATGCAGCCTGCTGTACAGACCGCTCCCCTCAATGAGGTCTGCATGGGAACCTGCCTCCACAACACGCCCTTTTTCAAGCACCACAATGGTGTCGGCATGCATCACCGTTGAAAGCCGGTGTGCAATCACAAAGGTAGTACGATTCAGCATCAGGTTATCCAGCGCCTGTTGTACCATCTTCTCACTTTCGGTATCCAGGGCGCTGGTGGCCTCATCAAGGATCAAAATCGGAGCATTCTTAAGCAGGGCACGGGCGATACAGATCCGCTGGCGTTGTCCGCCTGACAACCGGATGCCACGGTCACCGATGTTGGTGCCATACCCTTCCGGCAGCTCCAGAATAAAGTCATGGGCAAAGGCCGCCTGTGCAGCTGCTTCTACCTCACTATCGTCTGCACCAGGCTTGCCGTAACGAATGTTATTGGCAATGGTGTCATTAAACAGGGTGGTTTCCTGATCAACCAACGCAAACTGTTGATTTAACGCGTTCATCCGCAGGTGACGAAGGTCATGGCCATCCAGCAGAATACTGCCCTGATTGACATCATACAGACGCATCAGCAGTGCCGCCAGGGTAGATTTACCCCCACCTGAAGGTCCCACCAGAGCGACCATCTGTCCCGGCTCAACCTTCAGGGAGATCTGGTCAATAATGGTCTCATCTCCATAGCCAAAGCTGATAGCACGCATCTCAACCCTGCCGGTAACACGACCTATCTCCAGGGCATCTGGCAGCTCTGTAACCGTGCGCTGGGCATCCATCTGCTGAAAGACCCGTTCTGCCGCACCGGCAGAACGCTGAATGGTATTGTAGGAACCTTGCAGTTTCTTGACCGGGTTAAACAGCATAATCATGGCCGCAATAAATGAGAACAGCTCAGAGGCGGTCATCCTGCCGGACATGACCTGACTGCCACCCAGCCAGACCACCGCTGCAATCCCCAGCGAGATAATCATCTCAGATACCGGCATAGCCAGCGATTCATACTTGATGAACTTCTTGTACTGCCCAAGAAAGGCGAG
>JAJTBI010000063.1 GCA_021286935.1 Geobacteraceae bacterium | reverse complement strand
GCAAAACAGTTGTAGCTTTCCAAATCTGCTGGAAACTTTGGGGTGCTCGCTGGAACGCTACTGGTGAGCATCGTCGCCCCAAAATTCTATTTCTGGCGGATCGAAACATTCTGGTGGATGACCCCAAGGACAAAATCTTTGCTCCCTTCGGTGATGCACGTTGGAAGATCGAAGGCGGCGAAGCCAATAAAAGCCGTGAGATGTATTTCGCCATCTACCAGTCACTAGCAAAGGATGAGCGCCGTCCAGGGCTTTACAAGGAGTACAAGCCTGACTTCTTTGACCTGATTATCGTTGATGAATGTCACCGTGGCAGCGCCCGTGACAGCAGTAACTGGCGTGAGATTCTGGAATACTTTAGCCCTGCGTATCAACTGGGTATGACAGCCACTCCATTGCGTGAAGACAACCGGGATACCTATCTCTACTTTGGGAACCCGGTTTATCAGTACAGCTTGCGTCAAGGGATAGAAGACGGCTTCCTTGCCCCCTATCGGGTTCATCGTATCATTACCGATTATGACGCAGCTGGTTGGCGTCCCAGCAAAGGGGAGCTTGACCGCTATGGTAGAGAGATTCCCGATGATGAATACCAGACCAAGGACTTTGAACGGGTCGTTGCGTTAAAGGCACGAACCGAGGCCATAGCACAGCACCTGACTGATTTCCTGAAAAAGACAGACCGCTTTGCCAAGACCATCGTTTTCTGTGTAGACCAGGATCACGCCGATGAAATGCGTCGTGCGATTGCCAACCTTAATAAGGATTTAGTCAGTAAATACCCTGATTACGTCTGCCGTGTAACATCCAATGAAGGTGATATTGGGCGGGGACATTTGGGGCGTTTTCAGGAGCTGGAAACCGATACACCGGTTATCCTGACAACCTCACAGATGCTGACCACCGGTGTTGATGCTCCCACCTGTAAAAATGTCGCTCTTGCTCGTGTGGTCGGTTCCATGTCCGACTTCAAGCAGATTATCGGCAGGGGCACCCGTGTACGTGATGATTACGGTAAGCTCTGGTTCAGTATCCTCGACTACACCGGAAGTGCCACCAGACAGTTTGCCGACAAGAACTTTGATGGTGATCCAGCGCTGATAACGGAAGAAAAGATCGATGAGACTGGCAAAACCTACGAAACGGAAGTTACCGAGGAAGCCCCGGTTGTGGAGGATGGTGGTATCGAAGACAACTACGGCCCACCAGATGTAGACTTTGGTGACGAGGAGACGGAACCACGCAAATACTTCTTTGATGGTGGTCATGTGGCAATAGCCGCTCATCTCGTCTACGAACTTGATCCAGACGGCAAACAGCTACGGGTTGTCAAATTCAGCGATTACGCTGCAGATAAGGTTCGCACACTCTTTACCGGTGCTATCAGAATGCGTGAGCAATGGGCCAATCCCAAGGAACGGGCAGAGGTGATACGGCAACTGGAAGACCGGGGTATTAACTTCAATGAGCTTGCTGAATCAGTAGGACAACCAGAGGCTGATCCTTTTGACCTGCTCTGCCATCTGGCCTTTAACGCCCCACTCCGCACCCGCAGAGAACGTGCTGAGCGCCTGAAGCATGACCGGAAGGATTTCTTCGATCATTACAGTCCCGAGGCCAAGGCCATTCTGGAAGAACTGCTTGAAAAATATGCCCAGCACGGTACGGCCCAGTTTGTTGTACCGGACATCCTGAAAGTTCCGCCTATTTCTGAGCGGGGGAACGTGATTGAGATTGCCGGTTATTTTGGCGGAGCTGAACAGCTTCGGGAAGCAGTGAATGAGCTGCAGACGTTGCTGTATGCAAATTAGGTGAACAATGAGACGAGTTGATGCTTCTACACCAAAGAAACAACACTATGTGCCACAGTTTATTCTAAAAAATTTCAGGTCTGGCAAAAAAAAGCGAGTGCATGTTTTTGATAAACACAGAAAGACTGCATACACATCTTCAGTACGTGATGCTGCATGTGAAAATGGCTACTATAATATTGAGCTTGATGGTGGAGAGTTCACACTTGAGGGTAAACTTGCTTCTCTCGAAGGTATTGCCGCTGGAGTCATAAAAAAAATAGTAGATCATGAGACCTTGGCTGGGCTTGACAACAAAGAGTTATCGTCTTTTTGTCTGTTTTGTGCTGTTCAACTCCTACGAACGGAACATCAACGTGATTTTGGGAAACAGATGCAAGAAGCTATCTCATCGTGGCTTGAAAAACAGGAAATTAGCGTAGATCAAGTTGAGAACTTTGAAGTTTTTGATGATGACAAACTAAAACAGAGCCATGTTCATAATATTAACGCTTTGGCACTGCAATTCGCTGGACATTTCATGAATAAAATAATGATGTTAGCTAAAGCACCGCGAGGCTGTGAGTTTGTCATTTCCGATAATCCGGTAACAATGTACAACCATACCCCTAGGCTAGGTAGAGGTAACCTAGGGTTGGTACTTGATGGAATAGAAATACATATGCCATTAAGTAAATCTCTGTCAGTATCCTTCGTGTGCCCCAAAATAATGGGCGAGCTTATAGAAAAAACTAAAAAATTACGGTTTGTTTGGTCACTTGGTAGCGTCCCACGGCCACCTGGTTTTCAAGATGCAGAAGAACTAGTTAATGCTATTGAATCAGGCAGAGCACGAGAGTTAAAGCCAGAGAATATTGATTTTTACAACTCACTCCAGGTTATTCAATCAACACGTTTTGTATATTCATCGACCGGAGATTTTTCTTTGGTTGAAGACATGATTAGGACAAATCCTGAATGCCAGCATTCCCCGCGAATTGGCTCTAACTGACTAAATCAACATAAAATAATTGGCAAGCATTGCTACTTATCTGCGATTGCTTTTAGCTTAATGCACAAAAGGTAACTTCATGATCCGCACCAAGAAATTAGTTCAACCGCAAACAACAGCCCAACAACTGGGCTCCATTGTAAAGTCTTCTCGTGACATCATGCGTAAAGATAAGGGGCTTTCCGGCGATATCGACCGTTTGCCAGTGCTTACCTGGATCATGTTTCTCAAGTTTCTTGATGACATGGAACGGATTCGGGAAGAGGAAGCTATCCTCTCAGGTGAAAAGTTCAGGCCCACCATAGAGGCCCCTTATCGCTGGAGAGATTGGGCAGCCAGGGAAGATGGCATTACTGGTGACGAGCTGATTTCCTTTGTGAATAATGATGAAACAAACCGTCCTGATGGCACAAAAGGGGCTGGTCTGTTTGCTTACTTGCGAGGTCTGCAAGGTGCCAATGGTGGTGATCGACGTGATGTAGTTGCTACGGTATTCAAAGGCACCATCAACCGGATGATAAACGGCTATCTGCTGCGGGATGTCATCAACAAGGTAAATGCCATCCACTTCACCTCATCGGATGAGATTCATACACTGAGCCATCTGTACGAATCCATGCTTAAGGAGATGCGGGATGCTGCTGGGGATGCTGGTGAGTTCTATACGCCCCGAGCAGTAGTACGTTTCATGGTTGAGGTGCTTGATCCCAAGCTGGGAGAGACAATACTCGACCCAGCTTGCGGCACTGGTGGTTTTTTGGTGGAAGCCTACAGTCATCTGGAGAAACAGTGCAAGACCGTTGAGGACCGCAAAACGCTTCAAGGAAGCAGTATTTATGGCGGTGAAGCCAAGCCTTTGCCGTACCTGCTGGTACAGATGAACTTGCTGCTGCATGGTTTGGAATATCCTCAGATTGATCCTGACAATAGCCTCCGTTTCCCACTCAACGAGATTGGCGATAAGGATCGGGTAGACCTGATCTTGACCAATCCTCCTTTTGGTGGCGAAGAGGAGAAGGGGATTCTCAATAACTTTCCTGCAGAAATGCAGACTTCCGAGACAACACTCCTCTTTCTGCAGCTCATCATGCGCAAACTGAAGCGTCAACCAAAGCCTGGACGGGCAGGAGTAGTTGTCCCGAATGGTGTGCTTTTTGGCGATGGCATCTGTAGCCGAGTCAAGGAACGTCTGTTTAAGGACTTCAATCTGCATACGGTTGTTCGTTTACCCAATGGTGTCTTTGCACCGTACACAGGCATCCCCACAAATCTGCTGTTCTTCGACCGATCCGGCCCGACGAAAGAGGTCTGGTACTATGAGCAGCCGCTTCCCGAGGGACGAAAAAACTACACTAAAACCCAGCCGATCCAGTTTGAAGAGTTTTCTGAATGTCTTTCATGGTGGAACAACCGGGAGGAAGACGAACATGCATGGCGAGTGCCTGTAGAGAAGATTGTTCAGAATGGCTACAACCTGGACATCAAGAATCCCAACGGTAAGGTTGACTTCGAGCATTTGCCGCCGGAACAGCTAGTGGAGGATATAGTCGCCAAGGAGCAGCGGATACTGGAGATCATGGCCGAGATTCGGCAGGTGCTGGTAGGGGCGGGGCAATGAATGCTACGTGGCCGAAGGTTGCGCTAGGAACGCTCTGTTCAATGGTGAAAGGTATTTCCCCAACTCTCAAGACACCACCAGGGCCATATCCTCTCGTCGTAACTGCTGAATTTCGCCGTTCAGCAGATAACTGGCAAATTGAAGGGCCTGCCGTATGTATTCCCCTTGTATCATCAACCGGACATGGGGATGCGGCACTTCATAGAGTTCATTACCAAGAGGGAAAGTTTGCTCTTGCAAACCTGCTTGTAGCGTTGATTCCAAAAGACCCTGACGTCTGTAATGCAAAGTACCTTTACCTCTTGCTGACGGCACAAAAAGATGTTCTGCTTGTGCCGCTTATGCAAGGAACAGCAAACGTTTCTCTGAAAGAAAAGGACATTGCTTCAGTTGAAATTCCTCTTCCCCCCATTACTGAGCAGCAGCGGATTGTTGCAAGAGTCGAAGAGCTGGCTGCAAAGATCAAGCAGGCGCAAGGCCTCCGAAAAGAAATCGAGCCGGAAATTAATTCACTTCTTGCAGCGGCATATCACCAGATAGCTGACACGGCACCACGAAAAGCCTTGGCAGACGTTGCGCCATTAAACAGAAGACCAGTAACCGTAGATGTCGAAAAGCATTATCCCCAAGTTTCGGTGCGTTCTTTTGGCCGAGGTTCTTTCCACAATCCTCCTCTAGCCGGTAATGAGATTACTTGGCAAAAACCATTTCTTGTAAAGTCTGACGACATCCTTATCAGTAATATCAAAGCATGGGAAGGTGCCTTGGCAGTCGCATTGCCAGAAGATGATGGTCGCGTTGCCTCTCACCGGTATTTAACCTGCGTTCCAATCCCAGGAGTTGCAACCTCTAGGTTTGTCTGCTTTCACCTACTTACGCCAGAAGGACTTCATTATATAGGTGAGGCTTCTCCTGGAAGTGCCGACAGAAATCGGACACTGAGTACAAAAGCACTCTTGCGTATTCCTGTTCCAGTCCCACCATTTGAACAACAACTCTGGTTTGACGGGCTGTGTCGTCAAATAGACTCGCTGAAGCGGCTGCAGATTGAGACTTCCACCGAACTTGCTGCCATGCTGCCCTCCATACTGGACAAGGCATTCCAGGGCGCATTATGAGTGCCTCTATCTTTTCCATAGATCATAAGTGCCTTTCCGACCTTTCCCCAAGCCATGCAATCAGGCTATTCAGAAACCTTCTGTGGTGTGAAGCGCAACGTACGGGGCTTTCAGCCCATAACGTTCTCATCAGCCTTGATGAAACTGTGGCCGACGGCGGCATAGACGCTCGTGTTGATGGTACGCCTTCTGCCGATTCTATGCTGGTTGGCGGGCAGACATTCTTTCAGCTCAAGGCAGGTTCATCGTTCAAGCCGTGGCAGAACAGTCAACTCAAGAAAGAACTATTTGGCTCATCCAAGTCAACACCGTCTCGCACAGCATTAGGGACCGCAACTCGTGAATGCTTAGATAATAATGGCCGCTATGTTTTGGTTGTTTTTGGCCAGGACTTAACTCCTCAGCAACAAAGTGATGCGAAGAAGAATCTTGTGAGCCTGCTTGGGGTAGTCGGTTATGCTTCTCCAGTCGTAGAGGTAATCGGGCAAAGCCAACTGATGGGCTTGTTGGTTCCATATCCTTCCCTGTGCCTTGAGATCCTTGGCAGAGCCGATCTTCAATTCCAGACGGTAGATGCCTGGAAAATGAACGATGATATGAGGCCTGATTTCAAGCCGGGGGCTGCACAGACTCAGTTTATTGAAGACATTCGCTCCATCTTGTTCGCGGATAGTTTTCAACATCTCAGAGTCATAGGCGAACCGGGGATCGGGAAGTCTCGTCTTATTTTGGAGGCTGTTTCAATAGACGTCCTATCTCCAACAGTAATCTATCTGGCGAATGGCGACGATTTCCAGAAAAGCGCTCTCTTCAATGAACTTCTCCGCCCAGACCGGCACTATGTCATTACCCTTATTATTGATGATTGTGTAGAACGTGACCGGGCTTCGATTTGGCGAACTCTCAAAGGAAAGGTTGGGCTAAAGCTGATCACGATTGATCATGGCCCTGAAGAAAGCTCTGATAGCTCCATGAAGGTCTTTCAGTGCCCTCCGCTTGAAAAGGATCAGATAGTTCAGATCATTGCCTCATACATTGGCGAACGGAATGAGAACTCGAACTGGGCTGAATGGTGCGATGGCTCCCCCAGGGTAGCACATGCTGTAGGCGATAATTTGCAGAGGAATCCTGACGATATCCTGAAGTCTCCGGCCACCGTACCGATATGGGATCGTTTCCTTCTGGGGCATCATAAGCGTGACGAAAGAGAAGCTGAAGAGCATCTTCTTGCCCTGAGGCATATCGCTTTGTTCCGACGCTTTGGCTTTGAGGCTCCGGTTGATGAAGAAGCACGTTTCATCAGCACTCTCGTTCAAGAAGCAGACCCCTCCATCACTTGGCAACGGTTCCAGTCAATCGTGCAACATCACAGGAAACGTCGTGTTTTACAGGGGCAGAGGACTCTGTTCATTGTCCCCAAGGCATTGCATGTCTACCTTTGGCTGCAATTCTGGGAACACCACGGGAGAGGATTCAATTTCAAGACTTTTCTGGAACAAATGCCAGAGTCTTTATCCAAATGGTTCATGGAACTGTTTATCTACGCCCATGGGTCATCTGTTGCCACCCAGGTTGTAAAACAGATTCTGTCACTTAAGGATGGCCCATTCTCGCGGCATGAATTCCTGATTTCTGAAGCCGGGACCAACTTCCTGAGTGTACTTGCTGAGGCAAATCCTCATGGAACACTCTCCCTTCTGGAAGCAACCATTGGTACGTGGTCACGGGAACAGCTACACAAATGGAATACTACTCGCCAGCGAATAGTATGGGCGCTTGAAAAAATAGCAGTCTGGGAAGATACCTTTTTAGGTGCCGCTAGGCTTTTGAAATTGATGGCACTAGCTGAAAATGCTGCTAATTCAAATAATTCCAAAGGAATATTTTTAAGCCTATTTATGTTTGGAGAAGGTTGGGCTCCTACCCAAGCACCGCCAGAACTCCGATTTCAGATTCTTTCAGAATTGATTATGAGTCCCGATCAATCAACGAAAGAGCTGGGGCTTGATGTATGTAAGTCTTGGATGAGCACCTATGGTGGCATACGAATGGTCGGTGCTGAGTATCAGGGGCTTAGACCAACTATTCGGTTCTGGCGCCCCAAAACTTACGGCGAAATATGGGAAGGCCTCCTGAGTATTTGGGACTTTCTCTGGCATGAATCGCGATGTTGGACAGACTCCCTGAAAGAGATGGCTCATACTGTGCTGATGGAGTCTGCTCCCGGCTTGATCAAGATACCGTCAATTGCCGACAGGATACTCGATACAATTTTTTCGATAGCAAGTGATCCCATTGCAGACAAGAAAAAGATTGTTCATTTTGTCATATATCAACTCAAGTTTCGCCAGGATAACCTCCCCAAAGCTGTCATTAGCCGACTCAGTGAACTGGATACGTTCATAACCGGAACAACTTTCAGAGAACGTTTCAGTCGATACGTAATTTATACCGGTTGGGATGAAGACCACAATTACGCCAACGGCGAAGTGACTGACAATCCTATTCCTGTTGAAAGAGTTCAGCAGTTAGCTGATGAGGTGGCAGCAAACCCTGAGATTATCAATGACCTTCTAAGCGTATTTGTTGGCGTAGAAGGTCATCGCCTGTACTTGTTTGGATACCGGTTATCTATTGCTACCAACTGTTCTCTGATTGACAGAATTATTGCGGCTCAAAAAATGGCTTTCCCTCAAATACACACGCTGTTTATTGGTGGGTATCTTGCCGGGGTAAAGGAGCAACAGCGAGATGTATGGGAAGATTCTGTGCTTTCAGTTCTTCAGTCAGAGCCACTCCGTTCGATAGGTGCTGACCTTGTGCTCAGAACTGGAGCATCTGAGAAGATCGTCAACGAGTTGATACAGCTTTACCGGGACAAAAAAGTACCATCTCATGTGTTTTTCCGTTTAGGATTGTTCTCAGGAGAGGACCGTTTGTCGCGGGAAACCATTGAGCGTGTATTGGAAGCACTATTTGAACATCCTGATGAGCGGGCACTGTCGCTGATGGTGGAAATAGCAGACCACTACTTCTGCGAAAACAAGGAGCCAATTGGTACCTCTAACGATCTGATTTTTAGGATCATCACGCTGAATGATTACTGTAAACAGACCAACCAGCATATGCAGGGTTATCATTGGGAAAGAGTTGTAAACTCTTTTCGGAAGCAGTTTACCGACAAAGACTTAGTATTATTTGAGCACATAATTACTCAGATGGATTCATCGATCAGACAGACGGATTATGCCTGTCGGATTGCAGATGATATTGTGAAGATCAACCCGGACATCTGTTGGGATATCATCAAGAAATATTTAGATAAAGTTAAGGAAGAGTATAGCTGGTACATACTTTCGTGGCTTGGCGACGAAATAGCTTTCGGTGAAGCAGAGAAGCCGGGGGCTATTCGCTATCTTGACCCTCGCCGTGTAATGGAGTGGGTCAAAGCAAAGCCTAAAAAACGCGTTCCATTAATTACAAGATGTTTGCCGAAGAATTTTGATTTGGTGTATGGCGGTGAACTCACCCGATTATTCGTTGAAGAATATTGCGGAGATAAGGACAACTCTTGCCGACTCATTGGCCATTTTTGGTGTGGAGGATGGAGTGGCCCCGAGAGTGCACATCGTTCAAATCAACGAGAGATTGCGAGAAGATGGTTGTCAGAAATAGATTCGCCCAAAATTAGAGCATGGCTTATGAAATATATCGAAAATTTATCCGATACCATTGAAAATGCTCAGATAAACGAAGAAAGGGCTTTTTACTAGAGAGCGAGAGGTCCATACATGCCTATTCGTCATGCAATTTGGAAAGTCGGAACCAAGCCTGAGCCCCTTGCAGAAGTCTCTCTGGGCAGAGAAGCCTTACTGGAGCAAATGATTACTGAAGATCCCACGATTCTTTCTGATCGTTGGCTTCTTATCGGGCGGCAGGTGCGTACCGCCCATGGTGGTTTCATTGATCTTTTGGCACTAAATCAGGACGGACAGCTAATCGTCATTGAACTGAAGCGTGACCTGACACCACGGGAAGTTGTCGCCCAAGCCTTAGATTATGCCTCATGGGTGCAAGACCTGAAGTCTGACGACATTGCCTCTATCTATAACCGGTTTTCCAGTGGTGGATCGTTGGGGGATGCTTTCCGGCAAAAGTTCAGTCTGCCGCTGGATGATGAACAACTGAATGGTTCTCATCAGATTGTCATTGTTGCATCCGCACTTGACCTGAGTACTGAGCGGATTGTGAATTACCTGAACAAAATGGATATTGCGATCAACGTCATTTTCTTTCAGGTGTTTCAGGATGGCAACAACCAGTACTTAAGCCGTGCTTGGCTCATTGATCCGGTAGAGACGGAAAGCAAAGCGGCTGCTGGACCTGCTGGAGAGCGTGGGGAATGGAATGGTGAGTTTTATGTTTCCTTCGGACAGAGTGCCGATCGAGACTGGAAGGAAGCTGTTGAATGTGGCTTCATCAGTGGTGGTGGTGGCCGATGGTACAGTCAGACGCTCTCTCTGCTTGAACCGGGGAACCGTGTATGGGTTAATATTCCTGGTCAAGGTTATGTCGGTGTTGGCCTTGTAACTGGAGGCTCCGTTAGAGCCAGTGAGTTTCAGATTAATGTTGACGGCTCATTGCGGCCATTTATGGAAGTTGCTACTGCCAATTATCACCGGCAATTTAACGACGACGAGGAGAAGTGCGAATATTTCGTGTCGGTTGAGTGGATTTGTACAAAGTCGATCAACGAAGCTATTTCAGAGGTGGGCTTTTTTGGCAATCAGAATACCGTCGCACGTCCCAAAACTCATAAGTGGAACCATACCATTGAACGCTTAAAACAGGTTTTTGGAGTAAACGACTAATAGCACGTTACGGAGTAAGATATAATGATTCTCAAATCTGCTGATGATAAGACTGCACAGATTCAACAGCTTGAAGCATTGGTAGCCGTTGCTCCTGTTGAGCAAAAATCGAAAATTGAACAGGAATTACGAAATGTGCGGGCTGGCATCAAGGGAGAGCAAGAAGCCGCGTATTTGATTAACTTTGATCTTGAGAAGTCGCAGAATACGATTGTTATTCATGACCTCCGTTTAGAGATCAACGGTAGGGTAGCTCAGATAGACCATTTGCTGATTCATCGCACCCTGAACGTCTTTGTACTGGAAACCAAGCATCTTCATGCTGGCATGCGGATTACCGAAACCGGAGAGTTTGAAAGCTGGAATGCCTTCAAAAAATGCTATGAAGGCATGGCATCTCCCTTTGCGCAGAACGAACGGCATATAGCAGTTCTCAAGGAGGCTCTTGCCAGAATTGATATGCCGAGCAAAATGGGACTGCGCCTCTCTCCTGTATATCACTCCTATGTACTGGTTTCCCCAAAGTCCCGGATAGACCGTCCCAAGAAGTTTGATACCAGTCACGTTATCAAAGCAGACATGCTGGGCAAAGCTATTGACGATATGTTTGAAAAGGCAGGAGTTCTTGATGCCTTTGGCGGTCTTGCCCGTTTCATGTCAACTGAGACACTGGTAAAAGCTGGTCAGACTCTGCTCAAAATGCATCGACCGGCAAAGTTTGACTATGCAGCTCGCTTTGGTATTCAGCCGCAACAACCGCCCGTCACCCCTGTCACTCCAGTCACTCCAGTGGCAGCAATTCCTGTCGTTGCTTCCAACAATCCTCCTGCACAGCAACCAGCCTGCCGTGACTGCAACAGCCAGAACATCACGATTCAATATGGAAAGTTCGGCTATTATTTCAAATGTAATAACTGTGATGCTAATACACCGATCAAGATAAGTTGCGACAAAGACGGGCATAAAGAGCGTATCAGAAAAGACGGCCTGAAGTTCTATCGTGAATGTGCTGATTGTGGCACCAGCAGCCTGTATTTCGTAAACCAAGCATAACAGGCTACACACTGGAAACGACTATGAAAATCGGCAGAAATGATCCCTGTCCTTGTGGCAGCGGCCTTAAATACAAGAAATGCTGCGCAGACAAGATCGAGATTGTCAGGGACAAGTCCGTTACTGGCCCAGTCATGGACGATATCAAGCAACTGCTACAGGGCAGGACGTTCAACTCCATTGATGACGTGAACGCCTTGCTACAGCAGCATATGCAGAAGCAGAGCCAGACATCGCTTGAAGATTTCCAAGGGCTCTCGCCTGAGCAGATGCATCGTATTCTGCATTATCCCTTCAGCTCCCCAGAATTGGCCACTATTCCAGAAAAGCTGGCAGTTACTCCCGAAGCTCCTATCATCAAAGCCTTCATGCTGCTTGCTGATGGTATTGGTGAAGCAGGTCTCAAACCAACAGCCACCGGCAACCTGCCAAGACAACTCTGCCGTGATGCTGCCAAAACCTATCTGGGGGAAGAAGAGTATATCCGCTGGTCAAAGTATGGTGAACTGAAGTCAGAGCCGGAGTTCCGTGAACTGCACGTCACCAGACTGGTTGCTGAGATGGCTAAGCTGGTCAGAACATACAAGGGCAAATTTATTCTCAGCAGGGAATGCCGCACCATGCTGAGTAATGAGGGGGCAGCATCCATTTATCCCCGTCTGCTCAAGTCATTTGTTCAGGAGTACGAGTGGTCTTATCAAGATCGGTTTAACGAACTACCCTTTCTGCAGCAGTCGTTTCTGTTCACCATCTACCTGCTTCATAAACATGGTGATGGCTGGCAGACCAACCGTTTCTATGAAGACCTCTATATCAAGGCATTCCCCCGTTTGTTAAACGAGGTACAGCCACCTACCAGTTACTACACGCCGGAGGATTGCTTGCGACTCAGTTACTCTGTTCGCTGTCTGGAACGGTTTGCTGAGTTCTTTGGGCTGATAGAAATCGAGCGGCCTGAAAATGACCGTTATTCGGAAGGGTTCAAGTTACGGAAACTGCCATTGCTTGACCAGGTGGTTAAGTTTACTGTGTAGTTTCCAGAGAGAAACCGGCTTTCCCGATATATCAAGTACTACCATCTCTTCAGAGGTAACGCATGACCAAAGCAGATATTGTTGAAAAGATTCACACCACTACCGGCCTGTCTAAAAAGGATTCCGCTGCCATGATGGAATCAGTTTTTGCCATTATGAAGGAGTCACTGGAAGCAGGCGAGATCATCAAGGTTTCCGGTTTCGGCAGCTTTGTGGTCAATCAGAAACAGGCTCGTCGCGGCAGGAATCCTCAGACCGGTGAGGCGATCACCATTGAAGCCCGCAAGGTGCTGACCTTTAAGCCCAGCAGTGTACTGCGTGAAGCGATCAATGGTGAAACTGCATAATAGTGGCTTGTTGTCGTTACAAAATGATCCTGAATACTATGTCTGTATAATATTGCATTTATTTATTTGTAAGTATGTGCGATATTATACGCGCTATGTCTACCACTGAAACAACTGCCATACAAAAGATAAAGGAGCTGGGCAGCATATTCCGTTCCAGTGAACTCCTGCAAAAAGGGGTCTCGCCACGCACCCTGTACGCACTGCGGGATAGCGGTGTGCTTGAACAGCTCTCGCGAGGAACTTACCGCCTGGTTGAACAGGGAATACTTTCAAACCCTGATCTGGTAACGGTAGCCCTGCGGGTTCCCCAGGGAGTGATCTGCCTTATCTCCGCACTTTCTTTTCATGGCCTTACAACGCAGATACCCCATACTGTTTCAATAGCCATTACGAAAACCATGCGTAATCCGGTCATCAGCTATCCACCCCTGCAGGTATATCGCTACGATGAGTCCAGCTATCAGGCTGGTATCGAGAAACACCTTGTAGATGGTGTTTCAATCAGCGTTTATTGTCCGGAAAAAACACTGGCCGACTGCTTTAAATTCCGCAATAAAATAGGTATGGATGTCGTGCTTGAAGCTCTGAAACAGTATAGAGCGCAAAGGCAGCTCAACGTTGCAGAGCTTATGAAGTATGCAGATATCTGCCGTGTAACCAATATCATGAAACCGTACCTGGAGAGTCTGCTGTGAGTAGAGAAAATATTACCAATGTTGCTGCTTCTGTCCGGCAAAAACTGCTGAATCTGGCTAAGGGAGACCGCCGACCCTTTAACGAGCTACTTCAGTATTATGCCATGGAGCGGTTTCTTTATCGCCTCTCATGTTCCGAGTTCGCTGATATGTTTATTTTAAAAGGGGCCATGATGCTGCGCATCTGGCATGCTGATGAGTACCGGCCAACCATGGACATTGACATGTTGGGTAGGACCAGCAACGATCCTGAAGCAATAGCACAGCAGATACGGCAGATTATCAACACAGCAGTACAACCTGACGGTTTAGTGTTTCAGCCTGATACCATCTCTTGTGAAAGCATCACAGAAGATGCCGACTATAAAGGAGTCAGGGTTCGGTTTCTGGGTGCTCTTGATACAGCACGAATTGCGATGCAGCTTGATATAGGGTTTGGAGACATTGTCTATCCGGCGCCAGAAACCCATATCTTACCGACATTCCTAAACCAGCCTGCCCCCAAACTGCTCTGTTACAGCCGAGAAAGCGCCATTGCTGAAAAGTTTGAAGCGATGCTCAGCTTGCGGGAACTTAACAGCAGGATGAAAGATTTCTATGATATCTGGCAACTGTCACGACAGGCTGATTTTGATGGAGAACGTTTGTTGAAGGCAATACAGGAAACCCTGATAAGACGTAACACAAGTATTGATCTTGAATTTCTGGCCTTCTCTGAAGCATTCAGTAAAAACAGGCAGCCACACTGGAAAGCATTTGTAGCCAGGTTGAAGCAAGAGCATGTGTCAACACAGTTTTCAGAGGTATTGGTGCAGATTCGATCATTTCTGCTGCCAATAGCTGAAGCCAGCGTCTGTAACCGGGAGTTTACGGGCAGGTGGGTAGCTCCTGGGCCATGGTTGGAAGAATAGTTACCTTGATGTGTGATGTGGTTGTGTCTTGCTACTTTTGGGGTGAATTTCTGATAGGTAATATGCCTGCAGCTACGATCAATGACTAGGTGAGGTCACTTCCCAAACCTTATTGCAAAAGCGGCGGCACGGTATTCAGTGGCAGGGAACGAAGGGAATACGACGATATCAATCTGTTTGCTGGTGATTTCCGGCAGGATAACGGCATCGGCATTTAATTTGCCTGCTTCTTCACGTAGTGCCTGAGTTGCCCATTCATGCAAGTTTGGCGAAGATGCATAATCAGAAAAATAGACCGTTCGTGTTACCAGTATGCGGCCAATTTTCGTGTAAGGCTGATGTATTTCATCAAGCGTCATAACTGGCGGCAAGTTGCCGCTATTACCGCTTGGCAACTGAATACCGGCGCATCCCGCCATGACCACAAACGCAATTATCAGGAAAAACCTACTTGCGATCAATTCACACCATACACAATCTTGCGGCCAATGCATGAATAGTCAATTTCTCTGGTCACCATTTTGGTAACATAGCCTGTGGTTGTATTGATCCTTCTGACAAAGAGAACCACCTTGCTGTTGTTCAGGAAGTTGTAGGTGCCCACAACCGCTTCAGGCTGAGGATACCCGTCATGTTTTATTTCACTCACCCGCCTTGTCAGCGAAACCAGGCCATTTTCGTTCAATTTAAAATACTTACCAAATTCAGCCTGAACAATTTTGTAACAACAGACCTGATTCAGGCTACCTCGCATCAACTCGCCCATTAACAGGCCTGATTCGCCTGGTACATACGATTTTAAATCCACAAAATCAGTAACAAGCACCGTCTGCCGCTTGATCTCTTCCAAGGCGCAAGGTTTGGGAGTCACCAATAGCTTGCCGTCAAAGGTTCTTGTCGAGCAGTCGGAACAGCTATCGGTGCACAGTTCATATGCCATCTCTTGGAACAGTCTCTTCAGGGTGGTTGCATCAAGCAGTTGTGGCAATGTTTTGCCATAACATGGCCCATAAACGACATTAGTAGCAGCGCAGCCGCTTAAGAGGCATATTCCCGCTAAAATTAAACCCATCCGAGCAATCAACGGCTACCACCGATGGTTTTGAAGGATGCTGGATCACTGCCGTTACAGGTAGCAACATCGCGACAGCTGAATGACGTGTCACCAACAATTTTCATTGGCTTGAGATTCTCCTCGCTGAACAGTAGCCCGTCGGTAAACCAGTTCACCGGTATATTTGCCTGTGCTGATGAGATTACCAGCCCTGTATTGATATCTATGACACGTGTGTTAACGATTATATTGTTGCCTGAAACCGAATAGGTGCCCGCAACGATGCCGCCAATTTTGTACTGTTCCTTAAGTCGCTTGATATCTCTGCTCAGTGAAAACTCGCCTGTTTCATTGATGATTACATCCTTTGTGAGCCGTACTTCAAAAACCTGCCATTTTCTGACCTGCAGTTCATGGATCAGGTTTTCAGCAATCAGCCTTCCAAATGACGTGGTTTCTGAAAGCCTGTTGAGATTGGCAAAACTGGTGATAATAAACGTATTTGAAAGATTTTTTCGGTCAAGGTTACGTTCCAGTTGATCGGCCATAAAGATGATGCGGCTATTAAAATTTGCTGCTGCTCCCTGTGTTGGAGGTAGTGCAAGCTGCTCGTTCACAATATGGCGCTGTTGGGGATTGACGACTTCAACTTCAGCACATCCGAAGAGAAATAAGGCAAGAACAATCGAGGCTGAAAGTTTGCATGCGTGCATAAACATATTCATACGTTATGGTCTCCTGTTAGTTGTCTTTCTTGTCTTCGACCATGCGGAGTGTGCCGCCAGCTGGCAACGTAATGAAATACCCATAACTTCCGGTTTCAAAGATGTACTCGTTGCTCCTGTAACTTACGGGATAACCATTTGCTGCATAATCACCACGAAAGCCACAGGCTGTTCGATACTTAGTATTTGGATCGACGCATCCGTGATCCCATGTCACATCATAGGTGTGACGAAAACAAAGGATATCGTTGTCGCAAGGAGTTATGACTTTCCGCTGAAACCCGCTCTCCATAACAATCGGTGGAGCGGCTACGCAACCGCCTGCGATAACTGTTACCAGGATTAATACAAGCACGAGACAGATTCGCATGGTGCCTCCATATTTTAGATATAGTCTAAATTGTATTTTTATATTTCAGAAATAGACTAAAAAGTCAAGGAAAGCGCCGAATATTTATGCCAATCGCCTATTACAATTTTTGGTATTTAGCCTATGTTTCGGCCTTATGGAAACACATGACTTTCTTATTTCGGTTGGTAGAATTATTCGGACACGTCGTAAAGCTCTCAGGCTTTCACAAGAGCGCTTGGCAGAATTGGCCAACCTGCATCCCACCTATATCAGTGAAATCGAGCGTGGAAAGGT
>JAJTBI010000062.1 GCA_021286935.1 Geobacteraceae bacterium | reverse complement strand
AGGAGATTCGTAAATTTATCGGCAAAAAACCGGTTTTCGGTATCTGTCTGGGGCACCAGCTGCTGGGTCTGGCTCTGGGGGGCAAGACCGTCAAGCTGCCATTCGGAAACCATGGCTCAAATCTGCCGGTCATGGATATGTCTACCCGTGTTGTGGAGATAACTTCTCAGAACCATGGCTTTGCCGTAGATCTCGCGTCGCTGGGTGATGTGGCCTGCCTGGGACATGAAAATCTGAACGACCAGACCGTTGAAGGCATCCGGCACTGCAGTTTGCCAGTGTTTTCTGTTCAGCACCATCCAGAGGCATCACCCGGTCCCCATGATTCGCAGTATCTGTTTGGCAGGTTTGTTGAATTAATGGAGCAATATAAAGGCAAATAGAACGCAGATGACGCGGATGTACACGGATTGTTTTTATGCTGTTTTGTGCTGCAGATCTGCGTTAATCCGCTCAAATCAGATGCTATCCGCGTTCCATTAAGGTTTTTAGGTTTATATGTATCTTGATCTTTATCAATCAGGTGAACTGTTACAACGGGTTCGTGAGGGATACCGCAGGCTGTTGGCCTGCGATCTCTGTCCCCATAGCTGCGGAGTAAACCGGGTTAAAGGTGAGCAGGGCAGGTGTCGGAGCGGGCTTAAGCCGCGGATTGCCTCAACCAACCTGCACCATGGGGAAGAGCCACCGATCAGCGGCAGCAGGGGATCAGGCACGATCTTCTTTTCAGGCTGCACCCTAAGCTGTCTGTTCTGCCAGAATTTTCCAATCAGCCAGCAGAACAACGGTGAGAGCATCAGCACCGTAGAGCTGGCAAAACGGATGTTGGGGCTGCAAAAACGTGGGGCTCACAACCTTAATCTGGTGACCCCTACTCACTGGTTGCCACAGTTTATGGCTGCGCTCTGGCTGGCAATTCCTCAAGGGTTTAACCTCCCGATTGTCTGGAATTCCAGCGGGTATGAGACCGTTGAGGCATTGCAACTGCTGGACGGGGTGGTGAGCATCTATCTGCCGGACATGAAGTATACCGATAATCAGCAGGCTGTTGAACTGTCCGGCGCACCAGGGTATCCGGCTATTAACCGGCGTGCAGTGACAGAGATGTTGCGTCAGGTAGGGCAGTTGCAGATTGACGATAGCGGTATTGCAATTCAGGGGCTGATTATCCGCCATCTTGTATTGCCTCAGGCTAGGGCTGGTTCTTGCGAAACCCTGCCTTGGATTGCTGAGCATCTTGGCAAAGAGACTCATATCGCCTTGATGAGCCAGTATTTTCCGGCCTGGCAGGCAACAACAACCTCAGGGATTGATCGTGGATTGACCCACGACGAATATGATGCTGCAGTAGAGGCGTTGGAAGAAGCTGGTCTGGACACTGGCTGGGTGCAGGAACTGGAAGCGGAGTGACTGGAGATGATGATTTAATGCATGAGCCACAAACAAGATCCGATGACACCCAGATTTTAGAGAAATGTCGCGAAATTGAGCTGCTATCTAAACAATTATATCTTTTTTTTGCTGATCTATATGCTGCTGATACAGATATCAAGGAGCTATGGACAAAGACTGCAGATGAAGAGCAGCATCATGCTGACCACTTTACTCTTGCCTTAAAGATGAAGAAAAATTTGTCAATGACGTTACATGTTGATATGCAACGGGCTGTATTTATTGCTGTTGAGCTGGAGAAATTGCTACACAACTGCCATAAAACTTGAAAACTACCTTGCAGATTTACATCTTGCGTGTGTTGCCACATTTGAGGATCAAAGTTTTAAAAATATGTTTAGCGCAATGATGGCAGCTGATCAGCACCATATAAAACGTCTGCAAACTGCTCTTGATATGATGCAAGTGGAATGAGAACGGCATGTGAGAACGGTTATTCTGCTGTTCATATCCAATATTTTCATGACCTTTGCTTGGTATGCCCACTTAAAGAATCTGAGCAACCGACACTGGTTTATTGCAGTTTTGGTCTCGTGGGGTATCGCGTTTTTTGAATACCTGGTGCAGGTGCCGGCTAACCGGATCGGGTATCACGGTACATTCAGTCTGGCGCAGCTGAAAATTACTCAGGAAGTTATTACCCTGGCAGTGTTTGTCCCGTTTGCGGTGTTGTACATGGGGGTCCCCTTAAAACTTGATTACCTCTGGGCCGGATGTTGTCTGGCCGGGGCAGTATATTTTATATTTAGATAATAACACGAAGGAGTAACGTGTAAATGCCTAAAAGAACGGATATTAAAAAAATCTTGATCATCGGAGCAGGGCCGATCGTGATCGGCCAGGCCTGTGAGTTTGACTATTCCGGTACCCAGGCCTGTAAGGCACTGAAAGAGGAAGGCTATGAGGTGGTTTTGCTGAACAGTAACCCGGCCACCATCATGACCGACCCGGATTTTGCTGATCGCACCTATGTTGAGCCGGTCACCCCGGAGATCCTGGCCAAGATCATTGAAAAAGAACGCCCTGATGCCGTTCTACCCACTTTGGGGGGGCAGACCGCCCTGAATACGGCGGTTAGCGTGGCTGAAATGGGTATACTGGATAAGTTTGGCGTTGAGCTGATCGGTGCCAAGCTGCCAGCCATTAAAAAGGCTGAGGATCGTACCCTGTTCAAGCAGGCCATGGAGAAGATCGGTCTGTCCGTGCCCAAGTCCGGTCTGGCCCATAACCGCGCAGAGGTGATGGAGGTTGTCAAGCAGGTTGGCTTTCCGGCCATTATCCGCCCTTCCTTTACCCTGGGGGGTACCGGTGGCGGCATTGCCTACAATATGGAAGAGTATGAGCGGATGGCCATGGTGGGGATTGATGCCTCCCCAACCGATGAGATCCTGGTGGAGGAATCGGTAATCGGCTGGAAAGAGTATGAGCTGGAGGTAATGCGTGACACCGCCGATAACGTGGTGATCATCTGCTCCATTGAAAACTTTGATCCAATGGGGGTCCACACCGGTGACTCCATCACCGTTGCCCCGGCCCAGACCCTGACTGACAAGGAATACCAGATCCTGCGGGATGCCTCCTTGAAGATCATCCGCGAGATCGGTGTTGATACCGGTGGTTCCAATATCCAGTTTGGTATCAACCCTCGTGATGGCCGTCTGGTGGTAATCGAAATGAATCCGCGGGTTTCCCGCTCTTCGGCCCTGGCCTCCAAGGCCACCGGTTTCCCGATCGCCAAGATTGCTGCCAAGCTGGCAGTCGGCTATACCCTGGATGAGATCCGTAACGACATTACACGCGAGACCCCGGCCTGTTTTGAGCCGACCATCGATTATGTCGTCACCAAGATCCCGCGCTTTACCTTTGAAAAATTCCCGGCTGCTGACGCCACTCTGACTACTCAGATGAAGTCGGTGGGGGAGGTGATGGCCATTGGCCGGACCTTTAAGGAGTCGTTCCAGAAGGCGCTCCGTTCCCTTGAGATCGGTGTCTGCGGTTTTGATTCAAAATTGTTTGACCTTGGCAGTGAGACCCGTCGTTCCCTGACTGACCATGAGCAGCAACTGTTGCTGGAGAAACTGAGTGTTCCCAATGCAGACCGGCTCTGGTATCTGGGGGATGCCCTGCGCAGTGGTATGACTGTTGATGAGGTGTACAAGCACACCGCCTTTGACCCCTGGTTTGTGAACAACATGCGCCAGATCATTGAAAAGGAAGAAGAGCTGAAAGGGCTGAATCCAACCGCTGTTACCCGTGACCAGCTGTATGAAGCCAAGCAGTACGGCTTCTCCGACAAGATGCTGGCAAAGCTTTGGAAGATCAGCGAAGACCAGGTACGTGAACTGCGCTGGAGCCTAAAGGTGCGTCCGGTATACAAACGGGTGGATACCTGTGCAGCCGAGTTTGTGGCCTATACCCCCTATCTCTATTCAACCTATGAAGAAGAGTGTGAGGCAGAGGTAACTGACCGCAAGAAGGTTATCATCCTGGGGGGCGGGCCCAACCGGATCGGCCAGGGGATCGAGTTTGACTACTGCTGTGTGCATGGGGTCTTTGCCCTGGCAGAGGATGGCTATGAGACCATCATGGTCAACTGCAACCCTGAGACAGTCTCTACTGATTATGACACCTCTGACCGGCTCTACTTTGAGCCACTGACTCAGGAAGATGTGCTGGAGATCGTTGCCAAGGAAAATCCGGTGGGAGTGATCGTGCAGTTTGGCGGTCAGACTCCGCTCAAGTTGTCAGTGGCCCTTGAAAAGGCTGGTGTGCCGATCATTGGTACCAGTCCGGATGCTATTGACCGGGCTGAGGATCGTGAGCGTTTCCAGGAGATGCTGCACAAGCTGAATCTGCTGCAGCCTGCCAATGGTACGGCCCGTTCCTTTGAAGAGGCTGAAGAAGTGGCTAACCGGATTGGCTATCCGGTGGTGGTACGTCCTTCCTATGTTCTGGGCGGTCGTGCCATGGAGATTGTCTATGATGTGGAGAATCTGCGGCGCTACATGACTACTGCGGTTCAGGCCTCGCCTGAGCACCCGATCCTGGTGGATAAATTCCTGGATGCAGCCATTGAGATTGATGTGGATGCACTCTGTGATGGTAAGCAGGTGGTGATCGGCGGGATCATGGAACATATTGAAGAGGCTGGTATCCATTCCGGTGATTCAGCCTGTTCACTGCCTCCTTACTCGCTGTCTCAAGAGTTGATTGCCGAGGTTCGCCGTCAGACCGAGATCATGGCCCTTGAGTTGAATGTGATCGGCCTGATGAACGTTCAGTATGCGGTTAAGGATGGCACCATCTATATCCTTGAGGTTAACCCCCGTGCCTCCCGTACCGCACCGTTTGTCTCCAAGGCTACTGGTCGTCCGCTGGCAAAGATTGCTGCCCGGATTATGGCGGGTAAAACTCTGGCAGAGCTGGGCGTTTCCGGTGACATTGTGCCGGATTACTTCTCGGTCAAGGAAGCGGTCTTCCCGTTTGTTAAATTTCCCGGCGTGGATACCATTCTGGGGCCTGAGATGAAGTCCACCGGCGAGGTAATGGGAATCGGTGATACCTTTGCCGAGGCCTTTGCCAAGTCACAGCTGGGCGCTAACGTAAAAATGCCGCTTTCCGGTAATGCCTTTATCAGCGTACGGGATGGAGACAAGAAACATGTTGTCTCAGCTGCGGAAAAACTGTATAAAGCCGGATTCGGCATCATTGCCACCGGCGGTACAGCATCATTCCTTGAAGAAAAAGGGATTCCTGTGCGGAGGATCAACAAGGTTATGGAAGGCCGTCCCCATATTGTTGATGCCTTGAAAAACGGTGAAGTACAGCTGGTGATCAATACCACCCAGGGCGCTCAGGCAGTGGCTGATTCATTCTCAATCCGTCGCGAAGCCTTGATGCACAGCGTGGCCTACTACACCACTGCCACCGGCGCCAATGCCGCTGTTGATGCTATCATTGACCTGAAAGGGCATGATTTACGGGTTAAACCGCTGCAGGATTATCTTTGTCAGGAGCAGAAGTAAACGATGTCCAACAATATACCGCTAACCAAAGAGAGTCATGAGGCACTTCAGGAAGAACTGAAGCGTTTGATCAGAGAAGAACGTCCCAAGGTGATTCAGGATATTGCTGAAGCACGCAGTCATGGTGACCTTTCGGAAAATGCTGAATATGATGCTGCCAAGAATCGTCAAGGCTTTATTGAGGGGCGTATCATGGAGTTGCAGGGCAAGCTGGCCCGTGCCCACGTGGTTGACCTGACCGGCCTCAAGCCGGACAAGGTGGTCTTTGGTGCCACGGTTACCCTGTACGATACCGCCTCAGAAGAAGAGATTACCTACAAGATTGTTGGTGAGGATGAGGCTGATATCAAGCTGGGCAAGATCTCCTGCACCTCACCGGTCGGCAAGGCGCTGATCGGGCACAAGCTGGATGATGCTGTTAAGGTAGTGGTTCCTGCTGGTACCAAAGAATATGAAATCATTGAGATCAAATACGAGTAGGGGGTAGGGTATGGCACAGGCAGCAGCTAAAATCACCAAAGATATGACGTTTCTTGAGATGTTGCGCACCTATCCTGAGACCGCAAAGGTTCTGAAGAAGTATAATCTGGCCTGTGCCGGTTGCATGGGGGCCCAGAGTGAGCCGATTGATCTGGGAGCCATTAACCATGGACTTGATCCGGAACAGCTGCTGGCAGACCTGAATGCTGCGGTAAAATAGCTTTAATGCAACTGAAGTAAGCTGAAACGCGCCCTGGTGAGATTAACTCACCGGGGCGTTGTTGTTTGTTACATATTCTGCATCCTTGCAAAGAAATCCATTCCCATATCAACCGGTTCTGTTTCCTGTTCTGTTGTACTATTTCCATCAAATAATTCCGCAGGAATCTCAGCCAGAAACCTGCTGGGCTGGCGTTCTTCCCAGGTTCCATATTTACGGCGCTTCAGGCAGTGGGAAATGGTCAGCCGCTCCCTGGCGCGGGTAATCCCCACGTAGCAGAGACGCCGTTCTTCAGCCACCTCAGGGTCTTCATCAATGGAACGGTGGTGGGGCAGCAGCCCTTCCTCCAGACCAACCAGAAAGACCTGCGGGAATTCCAGACCTTTGCTAGCATGCAGCGACATCAAGGTGACAGCATCCTGAGGCTGGTCATCCCCGGCCTCCCGCCGGTTGTCTTCCAACAGTGCGATCCGCTCCAGAAAATCTGCCAGCCCTGCAGTCGGGTTTCGTTCCTCAAAACTGGCCAGGGCATTAATTACCTGTTCAATGTTCTCGATCCGCTTACGGGCCTGCACCGGGTTGTCAATGGTGCGGTACAGCTCCTGGTTGATCCCCAACCTTTTGAATAGGGCTGTTGCCTGGGATGCCATGTTGGTGCTGGTAAAGTCAGCCAGTTCCTGTCTGATCATGCTATGAAAGCCGTTCACCGCCTTACGGGTAGCTTCACTGAGCCCTTCGATCTGATCAGCCATGCCCAGGGTGTCGTACAGTGACAAATTGTGCTCCAGGGACCATTGCTGCAGGCGTAGCAGGCTGGTGCCGCCGATTCCCCGTCTGGGGAAGTTGATGGTTCTGACCAGGGCCGCCTCGTCCCGTGGGTTGGCCAGTACCGCCAGGTAGGAGAGGGAGTCTTTGACTTCCTTGCGTTCAAAGAACTTCTGACCACCAACCAGTACATACGGGACTTCTTCCATCCGTAGAGCCTCTTCAAAGGCCCGGCTCTGAGCATTGGAACGGTAGAGGATAGCAAAGTCTTTCCAGGGGCGCTTGTCACGGTATTGGGCCAGTTGGAGCTGCTCCACCACCTGGCGTGCCTCTTCATCATCCGTATCAGCCACCAGCAGATTGATCAGTTCTCCTGTGCCTGAAGCGGTCCAGAGTGCCTTGTCGCTGCGTTTGCTGTTGTTGCGGATCACCGTGTTTGCTGCGTTCAGGATGGTGCCGGTGGAACGGTAGTTCTGCTCCAGCTTGACCACCTTGCAACTGCTGCGTTCAGAGGAGAAGTTGAGAATATTGGTGATGTCAGCCCCGCGCCAGCCATAGATGGCCTGATCATCGTCACCCACCACGCAGAGGTTGCCATGCCCCTGTGCCAGCAATGAAATCAGCTTGTACTGACCGGTATTGGTGTCCTGATATTCATCCACCATGATGTAACGGAAGCGATCTTGCCAATGTTGGCGGACCTCAGGCAGTTCCTCCAGCATCCGTACCGTCAGCATGATGATGTCGTCAAAATCAATGGCATTGTAGGCCCGCAGCAGGTGCTGATAGCGGGGATAGACCGCTGCTGTAACCTGCTCAAGCGGGCTGGTTGACAGCTTTGGGTACTGTTCAGGGGCAATCAGTCGGTTCTTGGCAGAGGAGATCTGCCAGCGCACCATATCCGGCTGAAACTGTTTTGTGTCGATGTTCAGGTCGGATAAGGCCTGCCGCACCACGCCGGCTTGATCACTATCACTGTAGATGGTGAAGTTTGGTTTGTAGCCCAGTCTGCGGATATCACGGCGCAGGATGCGGACCCCCAGCGAGTGAAAGGTGCTGATCAGAATCCCTTCAGCCTTGGAGCCAGCTGCTCGCTTGACCCGTTCCTGCATCTCTTTGGCTGCCTTGTTGGTAAAGGTGACGGCCAGGATCTGGTCTGCTGGAATTTTAAGTTTGGCAAGCAGATGGACAATCCTGCTGGTAATGACCTGGGTCTTGCCTGATCCGGCTCCAGCCAGCACCAGCAGGGGGCCTTCGGTATGGTGGACGGCGATGAATTGTTCTGGGTTAAGTTGTGACATGGGATAGGTGGTGTACCACAGATGATCGGCCTGATCAACCGCTTCAAAACAACCGCTGTTTGTTGCATGATTGTAACAGTAGTGTAGAATCAAATCAGCGTATAACTAACCGGAGGTGGCATGTGACTGCTGCTCGCAAGCTTGATAAACATAAGGGGAAGAAGATGGATCAGGCGCAACAGGGGAGTGAAGCTGCTCCGGTAAAGAAGGCTGTCCAACCGCGGAGACGAGTTGTTAAAGCGGTGCCGCAGGCTGATAAGGAGTTGCATAAACAAGCAGATGTTCAAACCTTTGATCTGGATGACAGCCAATGGTACCTGAACCGGGAGTTGACCTGGTTGGCCTTTAACCGGCGGGTGATGAGTGAGGCTGCTGATACCCGCACCCCTCTTCTGGAACGGGTCAAATTTCTGGCCATAGTCGGCGCCAATCTGGATGAGTTTTTCATGAAGCGGATTGGCGGTCTGAAACAGCAGCTTGCAGCTGGTGTGCAAGAGCTGACCATTGACGGACGGACACCCCGTCAGCAGCTACAGGAGTGCCATACCCAGGTGCGCACGTTGGTGGCTGATAAGGCCACCTTGTTCAGGCAGTTGATGAAGCTACTGGATGACAAGGGTATTGAAGTGGTGGGGTGGAAAGACCTTACCAGCCGCGAACAAAAGGCGCTTAGAGAGCTGTATGCCCGTGACATCTATCCTCTTCTGACGCCCCAATCAATTGACCCGGCCCATCCCTTTCCCTTTGTGTCCAATCTTTCCCTGAACCTGCTGGTAACGGTCCGCTACCCGCGAGAAAAAGATGTCTCAATGGCACGGGTCAAGGTGCCGCTTGGTGTCGGTGTGCCGCGCTTCATGCGGGTGGGGAAGGGGGACCGCTTTGTTCCGCTTGAAGAGGTGATGGCTGCCAATCTGGATATGCTGTTTCCGGGTATGAAGGTGGTTTCCTGCGAGTTTTTCCGGGTAACCCGTAATGCCAATACAGAGAAGGATGAAGAAAAGGCTGATGACCTGGTGGCGATGATTGAATCTGAGCTGCAGGAACGCCGCTTTGCGCCAATTGTACGGCTTGAGGTGGTGTCAGGCATGGACCCGGTGCATAAAGGCCGTCTGGCTGCAGAATTGGATCTTGACGAGGCCAGTGATGTGTTCGAGGTATCAGAGATGTTAGGAATGCGTGACCTGTTTGAGATCGCCCGTTTAAACCATCCCAAGCTGCATGATCCACCCCATCACCCGGAAGATCATCCCCAGTTGATGTCATCCCGCAACATTTTTCATATTATCCGCAACAGCGGTGATTTTCTGGTCAAACACCCCTATCAGTCGTTTGCCAGCTCGGTCGAGCGCTTTCTGAATGAGGCGGCTGATGACCCCAAGGTCTGTGCCATCAAGATGACCCTCTACCGCACCTCAAAGGAGGGGCGGCTGATTGAATCATTGGTGCGGGCTGCCGAGAACGGCAAGCAGGTGGCGGTGGTGGTGGAGTTGAAGGCCCGTTTTGATGAGGCTGCCAACCTGCGGATTGCCGAGCGGATGGAGGAGGCTGGTATCCATGTTACCTACGGCGTGGTTGGGCTTAAGACCCACTGTAAAGTGATTTTGGTGGTGCGGCGTGACTACAACGGTATCCGGCGCTATGTGCATATCGGCACCGGCAACTACCACACCGATACTGCCCGGCTGTACAGTGATCTCGGGCTCTTTACCAGTGATGATGCCATTGGCCAGGATTTGACAGAACTGTTCAACTATCTGACTACAGGGCTTTCTCCCAAGCGGACATACAAAAAACTATTGCCTGCCCCCAAGCTGCTGAAGCGGTCTCTGCTTGAAAAGATTGAACGGGAAATAGCTGTGCATCAGGAAAAGGGCGGAGGTCTGATTCAGTTTAAGATGAATGCCCTTGATGATGGGGATATTGTTAAGAGCCTATACCGTGCCTGTCAGGCTGGTGTGCGAGTAGATCTGTATGTGCGGGATTCGTGCCGGTTCAGGCCGGGAGTGCCGGGGCTTTCCGAAACTGCCAAGGTGGTCAGTATTGTCGGCCGCTTTCTTGAGCACAGTCGCCTGTATTATTTCAGAAACGGTGGTCAGGAAGAGTATTTTATCGGGTCTGCTGATGCCATGAAGCGGAACCTGGAGTCGCGGGTTGAGATTCTGGTGCCGGTTGAGTCGCTGACGTTACAACAACAGTTGCGGGAACTGCTGGATGCCCATGCAACTGATCAGCGCTATGCCTGGGAGATGCAGCCGGATGGCAGCTATCTGCAGCGTAAACCGGTCCATGGACAGGAGCAGAGCGGGTTGCATCAGCTTCTGATCAATCAGGCTAGTCAATCGGCACGGGAAGCACAGCGTCTGAAACGTCGGGTGACCAAACTGCTCAGTAGCTAACTGGTTGCAGTTGCGTTAAGTAAATTAAGCGTTGCATGATGATGCAACGCTTAATTTATTGATATTACAGTGGTAGCTTGTTGGTGTGGCGGTGGTGTGTTGCAACTGCATCATTGTCTGTTTAGCTAGTACGTGTTGTAACATACTGATATGTATTATGTTTATTCGTTGGCACGCTTCATGCTTTGCAAATGTGTAACAAACGGTACAGTTGCAGGAGGAAGCCATGAAAGCAAAAACCAATTATAGTGCAATCACCGGAATCGTTTCCATTGGCCATACTGATGTTGCCAATGTGGTGTCGTTTGCCGGTGGCGATGCCCTGCTCAAGCAGTCCGATGCCCTTTTTGACGCAGGTCAGGAGCAGGATGCACGGGTTGCCATGAAAGAAGCGCTAAGAATAGCTCTGCAACGTCTTGATGCGGTGCATGGAACCGGTGCCAAGCAGGATGAAGCTGCAGACGAGGCTTTGTCAATCGGCTGCGAGACAGCCTGAAGCCGTTAGCGCAGGTTGAATCGATCCAGTAACTTACCCCAGACACGGCTCATCCAACGTCCCAGTTTGATTGAGATCCGTTCAAGCCAGGTTTCTTCTCCCCGCATCTTTTTCAGAACCAATGCCATGTTCAACCGTGTCTCGTAATCCTGCGGGTTCACGGTCTGGGCAAGGCGTAACCACTGTAAAGCCCCTTCGTAATCTGCCAGCATAGCCAGAGAGATTCCCAGCTGCCGCATGGAGTCGTAATCCTGCTCATTCAGTGCCAGGGCCTTGCGGAACCAGTCCAGTGATTCCTTGTCTTCACCCAGCTTTGAAAGGGAAACACCGATCTGGCGCATGGCATCACTGTCTGTTTTACAAACCGTCAAAGCCTGTTCATAGAACTTGATGGCTTTTCGATCCCGATCAAGACGGGAATGGGCGATTCCCATACAGCGCAGGGTATCGCCATCATTCGGCTCAATCGCCAGCACGCGGTCAAAGGTGCGGACAGCTGACCAGACTTTACCGTTCATCAACTGCCAGACCCCAACCACCCGCATCAGGAACAGGTCATCAGGTGCCAGGTTGAGTGCTTCGGTGAACAGGCGGCCTTGCTCCTTGCTGTTGTGCTCAAGGTAGCCAGCTGCCTCTGCCTGAAAATAATGGTGGTAGGCTGGATCATCCTTGGCAGCCTCCAGGGCTTCCTGGATTGCTGACTTTCCTTCATCAATCCGACCAAGGTCAAACAGGGTATCAATGGTGTGTGCTTGTTGCTGCAGGTCTGCGCGTGTCAATCAGCGTACCCCCTTTTAAGCCTCCTTCACACCAAGCCTTTTCATCCAACGCCAGAGGGTTGTGCGGTCAATGTTCAGTTCCCGTGCAACTTCAGCCCGATTGCCACTGTAACGGCTTAACAGGGCATTCAGGTCTGCGGCGGTCGGGATCTTACCGGAACGGCGCGTATTCTGCGCCTGTTCATGGGATTGACCCAGAAAATTGGTTGGCAGATGATCCGGAGTGATCTCTGTTCCGCGGCAGAGTATGACTGACTGTTCGATCAGATTCAAGAGTTCTCTGACATTGCCGGGAAAGGAGTGGGTAAGCAGCAGCTTTAAAACTTCAGGAGATACAGAACGAACCTTCTTGTTGTAGGTAAGGTTGAACCGTTGCAAGGCCATATCCACCAACAGGGGGATATCCTCGCGACGGTCGCGCAGGGGAGGGATGTTGAGGGTGACGATATTGATTCTGAAGTAGAGATCCTGGCGGAAGGTGCCTTCTGCCACCATCTCTTCAAGATTGCGGTGGGTTGCTGTAATAAAACGGACATCGGCCTTGATGGGGGAACGGGCACCCAGAGGTTGGAATTCATGGTTTTCCAAAACACGCAGCAGTTTTACCTGTAACGGTAACGGCAGATCGCCGATCTCATCCAGAAAGAAAGTGCCGCCGTTACACAGTTCAAGCCGCCCAGGACGGTTTTCCGTGGCACCGGTAAAGGCGCCTTTGCGGACACCGAATATCTCTGACTCAAGCAGGGTCTCCGGCAGGGCACCACAGTTGACAATCACCATCGGCCCTTCACGGCGAGGGCTCAAGTCATGAATAGCTCTGGCAAACAACTCTTTCCCGGTACCACTTTCACCATTCAGGAAAACGGTTGCGTTACTGGCAGCAATATCTTCCATGACATCAAAGAGACGACGCATGGCAGGATTACGGCTTACCAGGCTACGGAATGAATATTTTTCACGGATTTCTTCTTTTATTGCCGTAATTGGGGTCAGGTCGCGGACGGTTTCAACCCCGCCCATGACATTACCGGCTGCATCATAAAGGGTAGAGGCGCTAACGGAAATCAGTTTTTTACGACCTTTACGATCACTGATTTCTACTTCACGTTGAATAGATTGGCCGGTGGCGATGGCTTCAACCATCGGACAGGCGCCGGTGCATGCCTCAGATTTAAAGATTTCATAACAGGGTCTGCCGATTGCCTCAAGTGCTGAAACCCCGGTAATCTCTTCAGCTGCCTTGTTAAAGTGGGTGATATGCATCCCTTCATCAACCGTAAAGAGGCCATCAGCAACACTATCCATAATGGCGTAGATACGTTTCATACTTCGCAGGGTCTCAACCCCGCCAATTGGATTGCCTTCATCGTCGTACAGAATTGATGCGCTGACTGAAACTGGAATTAACTGATCTTCAGAGTTTTTTATGGTTACTTCGCGGTTGGTAACCGGCTTCCCTTTTTTCATCGCCTCCCGTACCGGGCAACCGTTTTCACAGACCGAGGTACGAAATATCTCGTGGCAGGGGCGACCGACAGCGTCTTCTCTCTTAACGCCAGTCATCAATTCTGCAGCACGGTTAAAGGCAATAACGTGCATATCACGGTCCACCGTGAAGACACCATCTGCCACAGAGTCCATAATATGACTGAAATATTTTAGTTGTTCGCAGTTTTCTTTGTCAGCCATGGTTGTTACGGTTCCCCCCGGGAACTAATCTTACATTCAACAGGAAGCTGCCTGGTACAGCTTCTGATTGGTCCGATTACGGATGATACGCAGAGTCAGTACGCCGGCTACTGAAAGACAGGCACCGACGCAGAGAAAGAGATATCCTAGAGTTTCTGCAGTGCCCAGTCCGAACAGGTCTTTGGTTTTCAGTACCAGCACCATAAAGAGACCACTAAAAATACTCAGACCACCAACGATATACAAGATAAAGGCAAGTATGGAAAGTATCAGAGACAGATCCTTTTTCATACGTTTTAACTCCTCTTGGAAAGTCAGGGGGCAGCAAAAGTGCTGCCCCCTGATCTGGTTATCAGGCCAGGAAGGCCCACAGCATGGCCACCACAAGGGAAAGGCCGGTGAATACTGCGATAAAGCCAAAGGTTTTGAAGATAAAGTCATAAACTACACCACTGGGCTTCTCAACTTCGAAGTGCTCCAGAATGCCTTGCTCTTCGTAACGCTTCCACTGGTCACCGCGCTCTTCAATGAACTCTTCTTTGGCCATCTGACCGTTGAAGATAACGAAGTCCATCGGGAACTTCTCGGGGCGGCCATGGGTGTTGAAGAAGTGAACCGTGAAGATAAAGCCGGTTGCCAGCAGAGCCTCGTCTGAGTGGACGATGGTTGCCAGGTTAAAGGCCCAGCCGGGCAGGAACTGGCCAAAGAACTCGGGGAACCACAGCATCAGGCCTGAGCCACCGATGGCAAACATACCCCAGAAGACTGCGATGAAGTCGAATTTTTCCCAGTAGGTCCAGCGCTCAAAGGTTGGCTTGGGCCCTTTAAACAGGAACCATTTCACCATACCGATGACATCGCTGATGTCGCGGAAGTTGGGCATCAGGGAGTCTGGTCCGAACATACGCTGCAGGATATTTCCTTTAACATCCTTACGCAGCAGCAGGAAGTCAATACTCATCCAGAGTGCACCCAAGAAGTAGTAGAAGGTCAGTACGGCGCAACCACGGTGAATCAGACCGGCGTACTCAACACCGCCAAAGAAGGACATCATGGTCTGTGCCCAGGCCTGATCACTGAACTTAAGTGGCAGACCGGTCAGGGAGAGACCCAGGAAGCTGACGATAACGGTGAAGTGCAGGAAGATGTGACGCTTCTTGAAGCGGTAGTACAGTTTGTGCGGCTCATCAATATGGTGTACATGGCCTTCAATCAGTGCCTTCTGCTTTTCACGGTTTTCAACAAAACCACGGAACATCCAGAGCAGGGTGTGAACCCAGAATACCGCAAAGGTACCCACCAGCAGACCAACCATGGCCTTGAAGGTCCAGTACATCAGGGGATAGTTTTCACGGTCGTGGTGGCTGCCGTGTGAATAGAATTTGGCAAACAGTGCGGTTGCCTTGGTGTGACACTGGGCGCAGGATTTTGCGGCATTGTTTGGGTGTACTGAAGATGCAGGATTGTCTTTTTTCAGGACATTGTGTGCCGTGTGGCAGTCAGAACAGCCGGCAGCCTTCTTCAGCATACCCAGACGATAGCCTTTGCCATGGTAGCTATCCAGATAGGTTTCAACAGCATGTCCGTTGACATGGTTACGGTGCATCATTTTTTCATCACTATGACACTTGATACAGGCATCAACATGGAACATCCGGCCTTCCACAGTGCTGGCCGGCTGTACTTTCTTAATGCCATGCAGGCCGTGACAATCAGCACAACCCGGTGCGTCAGGGTTGCCCTTCATCAGGGATACACCGTGTACTGAGTTCAGATGTACCTTCTGCTTTTCGTGACATTTGAGACAAGCCAGGGTGGCAGCCTTCTTGTCACCCTTTTTAGAACTGAATCCATGGATATCTGAGTGACAGGATACACAGGTCAGGCCGTTTTTAGCGTGGACGCTCTTTTCAAACTCTTTCGCTTCATTGCCGTGGCAGCGTGAGCAGTTGACCTTGTCCAGTTTGGTATTACCGGTCATGTGCTTTTTCAGGTCGGCACTCTGTAGGTGGCAGCTGGTACAGCCGTTTTTGCCGTGGGGGGAGGCTGCAAAACTGTCGAGACTGATCTTGCCGCCGTGGCAACCAAGACAGTTCTCTGGGTCGTAGGCCATTTTGTCCACTGCAGCGTGGAGCATGCCTGGCAGCATGAACAGCATTGAAAAAACGAGTACAACGAGTGTTACTGGTGTTCGGCGCATGGTGCTCTCTCCTGAAAATAAAATGTGTTACTCGAAAGCTAGAAAATGCAGACAGATATCTGGTCCGCGCTGTTTCTGACGGTCGTTGTAACGGAACTCCATTTCTCGCAAATACTGAAAAAAATGATGTCTGAATCCACCTTGATAATGGATTAATCCTTGCTTGATAAATCTCCAGAATGGAGTTGTAAGGGTGATACTGTCGCTATCTCTGGATTGGCAATGCATTTTATCCAGATTACGCCTCTGCAGGCTTTCATCATTCTGCGCAAAGAGCCAGCCCAAGATGGCGGTTTCCTGAAATCTTGGTTGCGATGCAACTGGTGCTGCAAACAAAAAGTTGATTGCGTCTCCTGATTTTACAACTGCTGCAATCGGGCTGGCAGTCTGGCCGCATCCTTGTTGTTGCGGAAAACTCTGAAACCAGGATGCTGGCAGGGTATCGCTTTCAAGCTGCTGCAGTATGGATTGACGTGATAGCTTGGCCAGATGTTCACGTAACAATCCAAAGTATTTTTGAACCGTCTTAATGTTCAGATCCAGTGCAATGGCGGTGTCAGCAGTACCATCCATGTTCCAGAATGCTGTTGCAAGCCCCTCCCGTACGACCGGTGCCAAACGGTTCTGCCGATTGGCTGTTGCACTGAAAATTTTTCTGCAGAGTGAGCACTTGAACCTGCCATCTGCCAACCGATACAGGCGGCTTGTTGAGCAGGTAGGACACTGCAGAGTACTACGAATTTCGGCATGTTGCAATGTTTGGTTCATCTGCATGGGGTAGTTGGTGTCAGAGCACAAAAATGGGCAGGAATTATTCCTGCCCATCTGCTTGGACGGTTAGCCGATCAGCTTATGAGCAATATGGCTCAGACCTGGCCAGGCAACTGCAGCTGCAGCACCGGTGAAAAAGACACCTGCTACTGCCAGTACCCTGCCAATGTACTTACGATCATCTAAGTCTGAAAAATTCTGTTTTGCCTTCATGGCTTCCTCCTTTAGTGGTGTGGTATGTGAAATTAACTGAAAAGGTCGATTAGTGCGCTGACAGCACCGGCAGCAGACCAGGTAATGAAACCGGCCAGAAATACACCAATACCAGCAAACAGAGCCAAGCTGCCCTTTGCGGTGGTTTCAGCTACCAGAGTTGAAAAGTTGCTTTTTGCTTTCATGGTCGTCGTCTCCTTTCACGCAATGTGAATTTGATTGAAACGTCAGTACTTGTTTTAAATAAGACAAAGGTTTTTAAGTATTTTACGGGCTTTTTCACTGCTTTCGCCAAACACGCTGATTCCGGCTTTGAGCATGGTGTCCATAAGAGACCG
>JAJTBI010000061.1 GCA_021286935.1 Geobacteraceae bacterium | reverse complement strand
GGCTTCAGATTGAGCATGAGGCTGCAGAAAAGCTGGTGATCAAGCAGCAGAAGCAACGCGATGCCTTTACCAGGGATTTTCTGGATCAGGATGATCATAATCCGGCTCTATATGAACTACTGTTTAATAATGATCGAAATTCCGTTGAAAAAATTGCCTCAACCATCGCTGACTATGTTGCGGATGAATTTCTGTGAAATTTGATCTTGACATTTTACTAGATAAGTATTATTCCTAACAAACCGATTCGGTCGGTATACTTAACTACAACTGGAGGATGTACCCATGGCTAATGGACCAAAATCAGAAAAGAATCTTGCAGATGCCTTTGCCGGTGAATCCCAGGCAAACCGTAAATATCTGGCGTTTGCCAAGCAGGCTGACGCAGAGGGATACCCCCAGGTAGCCCGTCTGTTCCGTGCTGCTGCCGAGGCTGAGACTGTGCATGCCCATGCTCACCTGAAGGCACTGGGTGGGATCAAGACCACCAAGGAGAACCTGCAAGAGGCGATTGGTGGGGAGACCCATGAATATAAAGAAATGTATCCACCCATGATTGAAGATGCCAAGGCAGAGGGCGCAACCGATGCGCTGCGTTCATTTACCTACGCCAATACGGTTGAAAAGACCCATGCTGAGCTGTACCAAAAAGCGGCAGATACTCTGGGCCAGGCAGGTGAGCAGTTTGACTATTTTGTCTGCCCGGTCTGTGGTCATACCCATGAGAAGGCTGCACCTGAGAAATGTCCGGTCTGCGGCGTGCCAGCATCAATGTTTGTTCAGATCAAGTAGTTACAACTGAAAGAACGGGCGCATCATTCAGATGTGCCCGTTTTCATGCCATATTGTTAGTAATTGTTACTAGATAAAAAATATTATACTTAAATTGACTTGTCTTAAATCTTTGTAATGATCTGTTCTGTAGCACTATGTGGGCGGATCAGGTGAGAACCAGAGGCCAGTTTCAGTTCATCAGCAGCAAACAACACCATGAAAGGAGCAGCGCGCATGAGTGAGAGCAGATGTCCGGTAACCGGAAAATCCAGCAGGCAAGTGGCGGGCGGCGGCACCAGCAATCGTGACTGGTGGCCCAACCAGTTGAATCTTTCAATTTTGCATCAGCATTCCTCAAAATCCAACCCGATGGGCGAAGCGTTCAACTACCGCGAAGAGTTCAAAAAGCTGGACCTGGCGGCCATCAAGCAGGATCTTGTGGCACTGATGACAAACTCCCAGGACTGGTGGCCTGCAGACTGGGGGCACTATGGCGGCCTGATGATCCGAATGGCCTGGCACAGCGCTGGTACCTACCGGATGGGTGATGGTCGTGGCGGTGCCGGCTCCGGTTCCCAGCGTCTGGCACCCCTCAACAGCTGGCCGGATAACGTGAACCTGGACAAGGCGCGGCGTCTGCTCTGGCCGATCAAGCAGAAGTATGGCCGCAAGATCTCCTGGGCAGACCTGATGATCCTGGCCGGAAACTGCGCGCTGGAATCAATGGGTTTCAAGACCTTTGGGTTTGGCGGCGGCAGGGTAGATGTCTGGGAGCCGGAAGAGGATATCTACTGGGGTGCTGAAGACAAATGGTTGGGCGATCAGCGCTACAGCGGCAAGCGTGATCTTGAAAACCCGCTGGCTGCTGTACAGATGGGGCTGATCTATGTCAACCCGGAAGGGCCCAACGGCAATCCGGATCCGGTTGCCTCCGGGGTTGATGTGCGCGAAACCTTTGCCCGGATGGCCATGAATGATGAAGAGACGGTTGCCCTGGTTGCCGGTGGCCATACCTTTGGTAAATGCCACGGAGCAGGAACAGCAGACCATGTGGGGCCGGAGCCGGAAGCCGCCGCTATTGAGGAGCAGGGGCTGGGTTGGAAGAGCAGTTTCAAGAGTGGCAAAGGTGGCGACACCATCAGTAGCGGCATCGAAGGTGCCTGGAAACCAAACCCCACCAGATGGGATATGGGTTACCTGAAGGTGCTGTTCAAGTATGAGTGGGAACTGGTCAAGAGTCCGGCCGGTGCTCACCAGTGGCTGGCCAAGGATGTGGAAGATGAAGATATGGTGGTGGATGCCCACGATCCATCCAAAAAGCGGCGGCCCATGATGACCACGGCTGATCTTTCCCTGCGTTTTGATCCTGTCTATGAATCGATAGCACGAGATTACCTGGCCAACCCGGAGAAGTTTGCCGATGCCTTTGCCCGGGCCTGGTTCAAACTGACCCACCGTGACATGGGGCCGCGCTCCCGCTATCTGGGGGCAGAGGTGCCGAAAGAAGAGCTGATCTGGCAGGACCCGGTTCCGATAGCTGATTACGAGATGATTAATGACGCAGATGTTACTGAACTGAAAGCCGCAATCCTTGCTACAGGCCTGACAGTTTCCCAACTGGTGACTACTGCCTGGGCTTCGGCCTCCACCTTCCGTGGTTCAGACAAGCGGGGCGGTGCCAATGGTGCCCGTATCCGTCTGGCACCGCAAAAAGAGTGGGAGGTCAACCAGCCTGAACAGCTTGCAGTGGTGTTGAAGAAACTTGAAGAGTTACAGCAACAGTTCAACAGCAAGCAAACCGGCAACAAAAAGGTCTCGCTGGCTGATCTGATTGTGCTGGGGGGCTGCGCTGCCATTGAACAGGCAGCGAAAAACGCCGGTCAGGCTGTGATCGTGCCCTTTACACCGGGTCGTACCGATGCCACCCCGGAGCAGACTGACGTTGACTCATTCAGCGTACTTGAGCCCAAGGCCGATGGTTTCCGTAACTACCAGAAGGCAAAATATGCCGTAACCGCAGAAGAACTGCTGCTTGACCGCGCTCAACTGCTGACTCTGACCGCACCGGAGATGACGGTGCTGATTGGTGGTCTGCGGGTGCTGGGGACAAACTACGGTCAGACACAGTACGGTGTCTTTACCAAGCGGCCAGAGACACTGACCAATGACTTCTTTGTTAACCTGCTGGATATGCGTACTGCCTGGAAACCGACCACTGCTGATGCGGATCTGTTTGAAGGGCGTGACCGCACCAGCAATGATCTGAAATGGACCGCCACCCGTCTGGATCTGATCTTTGGTTCCAACTCGCAACTGCGGGCCATTGCCGAGGTGTATGGCTGCACTGATGCACAGGAAAAATTTCTGCAGGACTTTGTGGCAGCCTGGAACAAGGTGATGAACGCGGATCGCTTTGATCTGGATTGATCTGTTAAATTTGCATTGCGACCTTGCACCATAATTAATAACTGTTAAGCTTTTATCAGGGGGAGCCTTAAACCCTCCCCCTGCATTTCCTGAAAGGAGGTACTCAGTATGGCAGAAGCAGGACAGGGCTGTGTCAAACCGGCCGGAGGTCCACTGAATGCAGCACCACCACCAACTGAAGCACAACCAGCAAAGGAGGCAAGAACCATGAATGTAGCGCGCGTGGGGCATCAGGCCCCTGATTTTGAGGCCAACGTGTACTATAACGGTGGCTTTCAGACCATGAAACTCTCTGATTACAAGGGAAAGTGGATCGTCCTCTGCTTCTATCCGGGTGATTTCACCTTTGTCTGACCGACTGAACTGACGGCGGTCGCCGTCAAGCATGCAGAACTGAAAGAACTGGGCGTAGAAAGCTTTGCAGCAAGTACCGATAGCCGCTTTGTCCACAAAATCTGGCAGGCGGAAGAACTGTCCAAGATGGTGCCCGGTGGGGTGCCGTTCCCGATGATTTCCGATGCCAGTGGTCTGATCGGTCAGGCCTATGGCGTCTTTGAACCAGCCGCAGGCGTGGATATTCGCGGCAGATTTATTATTGATCCTGACTTTAACATCAGAGCCATGGAAGTGCTGACCCCTGAAGTTGGCCGCAGTGTTACCGAGCTGATCCGTCAGATAAAGGCGTTCCAACATGTTCGTGCTACCGGTGAGGTCATGCCGGCAGGCTGGACACCGGGCAAGCCGACCCTGAAACCGGGGCCGGATCTGGCCGGGAATGTTTGGAAGGAGTGGAAGCCGGAGATGGCCTTCTGATTTAGCTGATTCCAACTCAAGGCGATATCTGCGTTGGCTCGTCTTCGGCTTCTCAACGTACTGTCGTGTACGCCTGCGTCGCCGAATTCCTCGCCGCCTTGATCTCATCCTTGATTTTTGAAATCAGCGTTATAGATGAAACTGGCCGGGTGCTTAGCGGCATCCGGCCAGACACATGTTTTTCTTTTGGAGGTTTTTTGTGCAGTATCTATCCATTGTCTATCGTTTGTTAATCTCCTTCTGGGTTGGTGGCGCGGCTTTATTTACCTTTGTGCTGACACCAACCCTGTTTAAAAGCTTTGATCGGGATATGGCCGGAACCATTGTTGGTGTCCTGTTCCCCGGTTATTTCAAGACCGGCCTGATCTGTGGTGTGCTGGCGTTGGGATGCCTGTTGTTCACCCGTGAAAATCGCTGGCTGTCATCAGCAGTGATCATTGTGGCCATGCTGCTGGTCACTTCGTTGCAGGCCTTTGTGATTGAACCCAAGGCTGCAGCGCTTAAAAAGGATATTCCGTCCTTTGTTACGACCCCTAAAGATCATCCGGCACGGCAGCAGTTCAGAAAGCTGCACGGTATATCTGCGGCAAGTAACCTGGGCGTTATTGGCGGTGGAATCGCTCTTTTAATTCTGTTATACAAACGCAACACCATGTGAAAGGAGAACACTACATGTCCAAATCAGTAAAAGGCACCAAGACCGAACAGAACCTGTTGAAATCATTTGCCGGTGAGAGCCAGGCCCGCATGCGCTATACCTACTTTTCCGCTGCTGCAAAAAAGGAAGGCTACGTGCAGATCGCTGATATCTTTGAAGAGACTGCTAACCAGGAAAAAGAACATGCCAAGCGTTTCTTTAAATTTCTGGAAGGTGGCGATCTTGAGATAACAGCCTGCTTCCCGGCAGGCAAGATCGGTACTACTGCGGAAAACCTGCTGGCTTCTGCCAATGGTGAGCATGAAGAACATACTGAGCTGTATCCCGCCTTTGCTGCCGTTGCCAAGGAAGAGGGTTTTGCTGAAATTTCAGCTGTTTGGAATGCAATATCTATAGCAGAGAAACAACATGAAAAGCGCTACCGTGACCTGCTGGCGAACATAGAGGCTGGCCGTGTGTTCCAGCGTGAAGAGATTGTGGTCTGGCGTTGCCGCAACTGTGGCTACCTGCACAGCAATAAATCAGCACCGGAACTGTGTCCGGCTTGTGCCCATCCCCAGGCGCACTTTGAACTACTTGGTGAAAACTGGTAGGTATACAGCTACGTTTTCGTGCATTACATTCAGCGGTCGTTTCTGCATACAGGGACGACCGTTGAACGTTTAACCAGCGTGAGGTACCGGCATGATCATCAATGATTTTTCCATCACCATAGCCACAGTCAATGGCGCTGGAAGCCAGACTGCCAACAACACCCTGCTGCGGGCCATCCATAAAATGGGGGTGCCGGTCAGCGGTAAAAACATCTTCCCTTCCAATATTCAAGGACTTCCCACCTGGTTCACCATTCGGGTGAGCAAGGATGGCTACCTTGGCCGGAGTGAACAGGCCGAAGTGGTGGTGGCGATCAACAAGGCGTCAATCAAGGAAGATATTCAAAACCTGGCATCAGGCGGTATCTGCCTGTACCCGGATGATCTGCAACTGCCGATTAGCCGTGACGATGTGACCTTTTACCCGATGCCGGTTAATGAGTTGGTGAAACAATCCGGTGCCGAGGCGAAGCTTAAGCCCTACGTTGCCAACATGGTCTATGTCGGCACCCTGGCCTGTCTGCTGGCTATTGATCTTCAGGAGATTGAAGCTGCCTTGTCATACCACTTTAAGGGCAAGCAGAAGGCTGTTGAGCTAAACTTTGCCACAGCTAAAGCTGCCTATGACTGGGCAAAGCTCCACCTCACTAAAACAGATCCGTTCCAGGTTGAACGGATGTACAAGACCGAAGGAACCTTCCTGATTGACGGCAACAGTGCTGCTGCCCTGGGTGCGGTCTTTGGCGGGGTACAGTTTGTGGCCTGGTATCCGATTACCCCCTCAACCTCGATTGTGGATCATCTGAGTGAGTACCTGCCCAAACTGCGCCGTGATGCCGAGGGTAACGCCAGCTATGCGATCATACAGGCTGAGGATGAGTTGGCGGTAATCGGCATGGTGGTTGGGGCAGGGTGGGCAGGTGCCCGTTCTATGACCGCCACGTCCGGGCCGGGACTGTCGTTGATGACGGAGTTTGCAGGCTATGCCTACTTTGCCGAAATACCGGCGGTGATCTGGGATGTGCAGCGGATGGGACCATCCACCGGTCTGCCGACCCGCACGGCCCAGGATGATATTCTGGCTGCCTACACCCTTGGTCATGGTGATGGCAGACATGTCTGTCTGATCCCCGGATCAGTGGCTGAATGTTTTGAGTTTGGCTTCACAGCACTTGATCTGGCTGAGCGGTTGCAAACCCTGGTGATTGTACTGAGCGACCTTGATCTGGGCCTGAATCTCTGGCCAACAAAGCCGTTTGAGTATCCTGAGAAACCGCTTGATCGCGGCAAGGTGCTCTCTGCTGAAGACCTTACCCGTTTACAGGGAGAGTGGCAGCGGTATGCTGATGTTGATGGGGATGGTGTCTGCTATCGGACCCTGCCTGGTACCAATCATCCGGCAGCTTCCTACTTTACCCGTGGCACCGGCCACAATCAGGCTGCAGGCTACAGTGAACGACCTGAAGACTGGTCAGCAAATCTGGTACGTCTGGCTAAAAAACATGACCATGCCCGAACACTGGTTCCAGCGCCGATTGTTGATCTGAAGGATGCTGCCGACATCGGCCTGATCGCCTATGGTACCAGTGATTCTGCCCTGCAGGAAGCGCGGGATCTGCTGCAGGCTAACGGTATCACAACATCGTATCTGCGCCTGCGTGCTTTACCACTGGAGAGCCAGCTGACAGCGTTTGTCAGGAAGCACAAGCGACTGTATGTCATTGAAAATAATCTGGATGGCCAGATGCGCGCATTGATTCAACTTCATGTCCCTTCTGATGCTGACCGGATGGTCTCCATTGCCAAGTGTGATGGACTTCCTCTGACCGCACGCTGGATCTGTGAAGCCATTAAGGCCCATGAAGCAAAGGAGCAGCCATGACAACCGCCACCATTCCAACACCGGCTGTCAACCGGATCGGCCTGAGCAGGGCAGAGTACACCGGTGCCAGCTCAACACTCTGTAATGGCTGCGGTCACTATGCCATTGCCAATGTTATCATTGATGCAGTCTACAGCCTGGGGATCGATCCTAGCCGGATTGCCAAGATCAGCGGTATCGGCTGTTCCAGCAAGAGCCCGGCCTATTTCCTGGGGAGGTCCCACAGCATCAACAGTCTGCATGGAAGGATGCCGTCAATTGCCACCGGTGCAACCACGGTCAACAGAGAGCTGATCGCCCTTGGGGTCAGTGGTGATGGTGATACCGGTTCCATCGGTCTGGGACAGTTTAAACATCTGTTACGCCGCAATGTGGATATGGTCTACCTGATCGAAAACAACGGCGTCTATGGCTTAACCAAGGGACAGCTTTCTGCAACCGCTGATCTGGGACAGAAGCAGAAACATGGCGGTCTGAACGAACTTCCGCCGATTGATCTCTGTCTTGAAGCGATTATTGCCGGTTGCGGCTTTGTTGCCCGCTCATTTGCTGGCGACCCCAAGCAGCTGCAGATGCTGATCAAGGCGGCATTTTCCCACCGCGGCACAGCGGTGCTGAACATCATCAGCCCTTGTGTCAGCTTTAACAATGGTGAGGGCTCAACCAAAAGCTATGTCTGGGGTAGGGACCATGAACTGCCGCTGCATGAAATTAACTTTATCCCGCTGGAGCATGACCAGATTCAGGCCGAGTATGAGCCTGGCACAATCAGGGATGTGGCATTACATGACGGTTCCATCATTCGCCTGAAAAAGACAGATCAGGAGTATGACCCTACTGACCGGATGGCTGCCATCCGCTTGTTGGAGGAAGAACGGGCTGGCCAGATGTTTACTACGGGGCTGCTGTATATCAATGAAGAACGGAAAACCGTTGTTGAACGTGAGAAGCTGGTTGCTACGCCGTTGGTGCATCTGCCTGACTCGGCACTACGTCCACCGCGGGCAGCATTGGATGCTGTTATGGCGGAATACCTATAACAAAACGGCATGTAGCCGCAAAAGAACGCAAGGAAATAAAAGAAGAACAACTGGTTACCTGTTTTTTAGGTAAAACCTTGCAGGCTTACACAATGTTCAACCTAAGCCTATGAAGTTCTTTGAGATCTTTGCGTTCTCTAGCGGCCAACAGCTTTTTCTGGGTTCATCAGCCACTACCCCACCAACTGCCGTGCAGCAGTCTGGACCGGGTCCCAGACCGGTGAAAAGGGTGGGGCATAGGAAAGATCCAGATCAACGATCTGCTGTACCGTCATGCCTGCAGTCAGGGCTGTTGCCAGCACATCAATCCGCTTGGCAGCCCCTTCCAGCCCTACTATTTGTCCACCCAGTAACCGCCCGGTTCCCTGTTCTGCCAACAGCTTGACCATGATCCAGCCTGCGCCAGGGTAGTAGCCGGCCCTGGTCTTGGTCTTGGTGGTGGCGGTGGTGTACTGCAACCCCAGTGCCGTAAGCTCCCGTTCGGTCAGACCGGTCCGAGCTACCTCATATTTACAGATTTTACTGACTGCTGTTCCCACTACGCCGGGAAAGGTGGCATAGCCGCCAGCCAGGTTAGTGCCTGCCACGGTACCCTGTTTATTGGCTACGGTACCCAGCGCCACATGGAACGGCTTGCGGCTGATCAGGTGGAAGCTCTCGGCACAGTCACCGGCAGCCCATATATTGGCAGCTGAGGTCTGTTGACGGGGATTGACCCGGATTGATCCTTTTTCGCCAAGCAGCAGAACGGCCTCTTTGGCCAGAGCGGTGTTGGGGCGGGTACCCAGCCCCACAATCACCAGATCAGCCGGAATGGTGCGCTGGTCGGTTACAACTCCGGTCACCTTGCCGTTGCTCGTTTCATAACCGGTCAGGGATTCATGCAGGTAAAGCGTCACCCCGATCTCCCGCAGCGCCTCGGAAACCAGTATCCCCATATCAGGGTCCAGGGTACCCATCACCTGTTCACCTTTCTCAATTAGGCTTACCTGCAATCCCTGCCGCACCAGCGCCTCAGCCATTTCCAGGCCGATATACCCGCCACCAACCACAACGGCATTGCGTGGCAGTTCCTTGTCCATAAATTCAAATACTTTAATACCACTTGCTAAGGTGGAAAGTGAGAAAATGCCATCTGCCTCATTGCCGGGCAGAGGCGGGAAAATCGCCTCGGCACCAGTGGCGATCAGCAGTTGGTCATAGGATTCCCAGACCTCACTGCTGTTTGTAAGGTTCAGCACCCGTACCCGCTGGCCAGTCGGGTCAATCTCCAGCACCTCATGGTGTGTTCGGGCGTCAATGTTGAATTTCTCACGAAACTTTTCAGGTGAGCGAGCGATCAGCTTATCGGCACTGTCGATCAGACCGGCAATATAGTAGGGCATACCGCAGGCAGAGTAGGAGGTGTGGGGCGAGCGTTCAAATACCACAATCTCCCGCTGAGGTTGTTCACGACGTACCTTTGAAGCTGCACTCATCCCGGCTGCATCACCACCGATTACGATCAGGCGTCCTGTTGTCATGGCGTTACTCCGTTCAAATACTGGTCTGTTCAGCTGAATACACAATCTATTCTATTTAATGCATCGCACGGCTTTCCCTCTAGCAGGCCGTTTTTAAAGGTTATCCTCACTATCCTAAAAAATAAAGCATTGTTTTATATAATGAAAATGCAGTCAGTTGCCTTGCTAATCATGGTTCTTGTTCTATAGTTGTGACCAAGGCGCATCCGTTTGTTTACGAGCAAAGGAGTCTGTAATGGCAATAAAGAAAGAGTTGCTTGAAGAACTTCAACAGCGTCGTGTTGTGGCGCTGGCTGGTGGTGGCAAGGAAAAGATGAAAAAACGCCATGCTGAAGGCCGATTGGGCGCTCGTGAGCGGGTAGAGCTGCTGTTTGATCGGGAATCGTTCAGTGAATATGGCATGCATGTTAACCACGCCTGCCACATGCCCGGCTTTGCGGACAAGTTTATGCCTGGTGATGGTGTAGTGACCGGCACCGGCAATGTGGATGGCCGCCCCGTGGCAGTCTACAGCCAGGATTTTACGGTGGGCGGTGGGGCGCTGGGGCAGATGCATGCCAAGAAAATCAAAGATATCATGACCCTTGCCTGTGAGACCGGCATACCGGTGGTGGCGATCAACGATTCCGGTGGTGCGCGGATTCAGGAGGCGATTCATAGCCTTTCCGGCTATGGTCAGGTCTTTTACCAGAACGTGGCAGCCTCCGGGGTGGTGCCGCAGATCGCCATTATTGCCGGCCCTTGCGCTGGCGGGGCAGCCTACAGCCCGGCACTGATGGATTTTTTGATCCAGACCCGTACCCATTCCAGCATGTTTATCTGCGGGCCGGAGGTGATCAAGGCTGCCACCGGTCAGGTTGCGCCGATTGAGCAGTACGGCTCTGCCGAGGCCCATGCCGGTGTCAGCGGCAATATCCACTTTATTGCTGAAGACGACCGTCACGCCATCCAGATCGCCCAGCAGTTGATCAGCTTTCTACCGTTGAATAACCTGCAGGACCCGCCCCATGTCATTCCTACTGAAGTGGTTCTGGAACGGGATGAGGGGATGAATGAGCTGGTGCCTGATGACCCACGGGCCGGTTTTGATGTCTATACCGTTATTGATCGCCTGATGGACCCAGGCCAGTGGATTGAGGTTCACCGTGAGTTTGCCCGTAATATTGTAGTGGGTTTCGGGCGGATCAACGGCATGGTAGCAGGGATTGTAGCTAATCAGCCAGCCTACAAGGCCGGTTGCCTGGACATTGACAGCTCTGACAAGGCTGCCCGTTTTATCCGTTTCTGCAATGCCTTTAACGTGCCGTTGGTCAATCTGGTGGATGTACCCGGTTTCATGCCGGGCCTGGCCCAGGAACGGGGCGGCATTATCCGCCATGGCGCTAAGATGCTGTTCGCCTATGCTGCGGCAACCGTGCCTAAGATTACGGTAATCATGCGCAAGGCCTATGGTGGCGCCTATCTGGCCATGTGCTCCAAGGATATGGGGGCAGACTTTGTCTTTGCCTGGCCCTGTGCCGAAGTTGCGGTGATGGGGGCTGAAAGTGCCACCAAGATCATCTACAAGAAAGAGATTGAAGAGGCTGAAGACCAGAAATCAAAAGAGGCAGAGCTGGTGCAGTCCTATCGGGAGCATTTTGCAACCCCGTATCAGGCAGCATCACGGGATATGGTGACTGATGTGATTGAGCCTGCTGAAACACGATCACGGGTTGCACTTGCGTTACGGATTTCACTAACCAAGCGGGTGAGCAGGCCAGCCAAAAAGCATGGCCTGATACCGCTGTAATTCATTACCAGGATATTTATTATGCCTATTCAAGATAATTTGCACGGGGCGCTGCTGATCAGCGCAATCGATTTTATTCTGAGTTTTGTCATTATCGGGGGAATCGGGCTGATTCTGGCGATGTTTCCGCTGCTTAACAAGTTCAGCAAACAGGACACAAAAAAGCTTCCAGTCGCTCCTCGTGGCAAAGAACTCACACCTGCCGATACCTCGATTGTTGCCCAGGAAACACTACATCCCGGTCTCAGTGACCAGCAGCTGGTGGTGCTTCTAACCGCTGCAGCCGCAGAGATGCTGGGTGGTCCGGTCCGGGTAGAAAAGTTCAAGCCACTGACAGCTAAGGATCTGAACTGGACAGCTCAGGGGCGTAGTGACCTGCAATCCCATCGTCTTAAATAAGTTCTCTGAAAGGAATATTCGCCATGAAGAAGCTGAGAATCACCCTGGAGGGCAAGGCCTACGAAGTGACGGTTGAGTTGCTGGAGGATACTGCTTCACCAGCGTTGCAGACTCCCTTACGGACTCCTTCGCCAGTACAGGCGCCACTTACGGTTGCCGCAGCTCCTGCTGTAAAGCCTGTTTCATCTGCTCCGGTTGCTGAAGGTTGCGCTGCAGTCTGTTGTCCCATGGCTGGAAAGGTTTTTAAATGCCTGGTCAAGCCGGGTGATTCGGTTACGCTCAATCAGGTTGTTATCGTGCTGGATGCCATGAAGATGGAGACGCCGGTTGTTGCCTCTATGGCCGGTACGGTAAAAACGGTACTGGTCAAAGAGGGTGACTCGGTGGACGAGGGTGATTGTTTGATCCAGATTGAAGGACCAGCGCACTAAACGGAGTACTCATATGTTTACGCAACTCTTGGAGTTACTGAATCTATTAAAAGATCAGACCGGCTTGGCACAATTGACCTGGGGTAATCTGTTCATGATGCTGGTGGGTGGCACCATGATTTATCTGGCCCTGGTCAAGAAGTACGAGCCATTTCTGCTGGTGGGGATCGGGTTCGCCTGTATTGTGGCCAATGTACCCGGTTCAGGACTGACCCAGCCAGGCGGCCTGTTTTATTATGCCTATCAAGGAGTGGCGCTGCTGATTGTGCCACCGTTGATTTTTCTGGGGGTAGGGGCTATGACCGATTTTGGTCCCATGATCGCCAGCCCCTGGCTGGTAATTCTGGGGGCTGCTGCCCACCTGGGGATTTTTGTGGCCCTGATCGGAGCCAAACTGCTTGGCTTCAGTCTGCCTGAGGCTGGCGCCATCGGTATCATTGGTGGTGCTGACGGCCCTATGGCCATCTTTGTCACCATGAAACTGGCTCCCCATCTGCTGCCGCAGATTTCAGTGGCAGCCTATTCCTATATGGCCTTGATGCCCTTGATCCAGCCGCCTATCATGAAGCTGCTGACCACCAAAAAAGAACGTGATGTAATCATGGAAAAGCCGCGCCAGGTGACACGCCTGGAAAAGATCGCCTTTCCGATTATCATTGCCATTATCGTCAATCTGTTTTTCCCGCCTATCGCCCCTCTGATCACCATGTTGATGCTGGGTAACCTGTTCCGAGAATGCCTGTTGGTGGATCGTCTGGCCAAGACTGCAGCAAATGAAGTTATGAACGTCATTACGATAGTGCTGACCGTTGCAATCGGTTCAACCATGAATGCTGAGCAGTTTCTGACGCTAAAAACCCTGGAAATTACCGCGTTAGGTCTGGTTGCATTTGTGTTTGGTACCGGTTCTGGGGTGGTTGCAGCAAAAATCATGAACGTTATCAGTCGCGGCAAGGTCAATCCGCTAATCGGATCAGCAGGTATCGCCTCGGTGCCAATCGCTGCACGGGTATCGCACATGGTAGGGAATCAGGAAAATCCGCAGGTCTACCTGATTATGCATGCCATGGGTCCGAATCTGGCCGGAGTGTTTGGAACCGCCATCTCAGGAGGAATATTGCTGGCATTGTTGGGGGTGAGATAGTATTTGATAAAGAATAGTTGGCACCGCGGTTGCATTACTTTATGCGTTGCCGACCGGCGGTCGTACCTCTTTTAACAGGGAGTCGTGTGTAATGCCTTTAATGCTCGTGTCTGTCTTTGTAATCGCCTATGCCGCCATTGCCCTTGAACACCCCTTAAAGGTTAATAAATCAGCCTCAGCCCTGCTTGGGGCTGGTCTGCTCTGGACTATCTATGCAGTTATGACCGGTGATCATCTGCTGGTGGGGAATCAGTTGAATGAATCTCTGGCAGCCACGGCCCAGATTGTGTTCTTCCTGATGGGTGCCATGACCATTGTTGAGGTGGTGGACGCCCATAATGGCTTTGAGGTAATCACCTCCCGCATCCGTACCACCAAGCTTTCCAGCCTGATGTGGCTGGTTGGATTCGTTACCTTTTTCTTAAGTGCGGTACTGGATAACCTAACCACCACCATTGTCATGATCTCTTTGATGAAAAAGCTGCTGGATGATCACGATGATCGTCTGTTTTTTGCCGGTATGATCGTGATTGCTGCCAATGCCGGTGGCGCCTGGACCCCGATTGGCGATGTTACCACCACCATGCTCTGGATCGGTGGTCAGATCACCACCCTGGCGATCATGAAAGGGCTGTTTATCGCCTCCATGATCAACCTGATAGTACCGTTAGTAGTGGTTAGTTATCTGCTGAAGGGGCGTGAGGTTGTTGCTCCCCAGCGTATTGATGATAACGGATTGCTGCAGAGCACCCCCTTTGAGCGCAATCTGATGTTTTGTATGGGGATCGGTATCCTGATTTCAGTGCCGGTTTTCAAGACCGTGACCCATCTGCCGCCGTTTATGGGGATTCTGTTTGGTCTGGGCATTCTCTGGCTGGTGGGGGAGTTGATTCATCGCAGCAAGGAAGATGATGAAAAACAGCACCTGACCCTGGTAAGTGCCTTGATGCGGATTGACTTAAGCTCAATCGTGTTCTTTATCGGCATATTGCTGGCCGTGGCAACCCTGGAGCATACCCACATTCTGGGTGCCTTGGCCAAGTGGCTTGATCAAACGGTAGGACGTCAGGACGTGATTGTCACCATCATTGGTCTGGTGAGCTCTATTGTTGATAACGTGCCGCTGGTGGCTGCCTCCATGGGGATGTACAGCCTGGCCCAGTATCCACCAGACAGCTTTCTGTGGGAGTTTATGGCCTACTGTGCCGGTACCGGCGGTTCAATCCTGATCATCGGCTCTGCTGCCGGTGTTGCTGCCATGGGGTTGGAGAAGATCCACTTCTTCTGGTATGTCAAGCGGATCAGCGGACTGGCTTTGGTCGGTTACTTTGGTGGAATTGTTGCCTATATTGTACAGTATAAGTTGCTACATTAAGTGTTCTGATCGGCCCACTGAATTTATTTCAAGTGGGCCGATAGTTTAACTTTTACCTTTTATCTCTCTTCTCTCTGGCAGATAAACTGCTATTCGAATTAATCCATTTTTGATTACTGATAAAAAACTGCGAAATATCGAGTTGTTATGGTGAGTTTGGTCTGTATTTATTAGCTATTAATGGCAATAAAAATTTTTATCTTGCAATTATTCAAAATAATGTTTTAAATAAGGTCGTGGTTAACTTTGTTCTAATGCGTTGCTTTGTATTTTGATTATATTTTTGTTTTATATTAGCATGTTATGTCGTTTCTGATAATTTCAGGATAAAATACATCGATTTAAAAATGGGAATACACATGGGAAGCTTGACAAAGACACTTGGGAATAAGCGGCAATTGGCAGTGATCATCACTGTTGCCACGTTCTTCTTTGTCTTTCTCGGCATGCGTATCCCCTATATCAAGGGAGACTTCCATAAACCCAAGCAACGTCCTCGCGCAGTTGCTGAAAATATTTTAAAGATCAAAGACGCAGCAGTTCAGAAGGATTTAAAGAACCACCATGCAGATAATGCTGAAGTTAATTATCTTCTCTCCCCATTTACTGCTCCAGAAGTAGTCGCTGAAGTAAAGCCAGTTGCAACGCAGAAATTTTACACACCAGCACCCGCATCCGAGCAATCTCCTCCACGAGCTCCACCACTCCATTCCATCTAGTTGTTCCCCGGTTCTGATTTGATTTGAATCCAGATGGTAGTCGGCATTTTTATGTCATCAGCTGGCAGTTATGCATAGCTTTGGGATTCGTGCATTTTAGTTCCGTATTAAGCACTCAACATACTGGTTTTAACCAGCCGTACACAGGGGGCGTCCTATGAAGGAATCCAGAAATGGTTCTCTTTTATCGATTGACAAGGCCTTGGGACTTTTCGAGCTGATTGCCATTTCTGAAGAGCCACAAACTTCAGCTTCCTTGGCACGTCAAATCGGCTTGAGCCCAGCCAAGACTATGGGATTATTGAATCTTTTGACAGAAAAAGGATTTGTTGAGCAAAACAAAAGCCTTGGACAGTACATGATTGGTGTGCATGGCATTCGGCTTTCGCAATCCATTGTTAACAACCTGAGTATTCTTAAATATGCCAAGCCGGTTATGCAAAGTCTTGAGAAGGAGCATGACGAGGCGATCTATGTAGCCATTCTGAAGGAAACTGATGTTGTCTTTCTGGACATGGTTGATACGGAGCAGAGCATCAAGGCTACCCCTTTAATTGGTCAAAGCTTTCCGTTTTTCACCAATGCTGCAGGAAAGGTGATCATGGCATTTGAACCGCGTGACTACCTGCAGCGATACCTTGCACGACTTGGGCGTAAACGGCCGGAAGTAAATATAGAGCATTTTCAGAATGAACTTCTCTCAATTAGAAAGAAAGGTGTTGCCGTTGACATTGGTGGATTGGGGGAAAACATAACCAGTGTTGCGGTTGCAGTAAAAGACTATGCCGGAAAAGTCGTGGGGGCGCTGACGCTGATTGCCCCTTCATTCAGAATACTTGGTGAGCGGCTTGAACAAGAGATTATCCCATCCATGATTGAAAACGCAAAGATGCTCTCGATTCAGTATGGGTATGCAGCGATTGGAGTTTGATATTGGGTGAACCATATCACCGGAAAGGGGGCATGTAACAATTCGAAAGCAGAGTGTTAAGTGTTTTACTGGTACTACTAAACGAAAGGAGTAACTATTATGGCGGAACAAACGTACAACTGGTCAGCGATAGCTAAAAATCCCAAGTTTATCGAACTGCACCACAAGAAAACAGCCTTCCTTTTCGGCTGGTGGATCTTCTCGACGATCTACTATTTTCTGCTTCCTGTCGGGGCAGCTTATGCTCCGGGGTTATTCAAGATTCAGATTCTTGGCAGAATCAATTTTGGTTATCTGTTTGCCTTGTCGCAGTTTTTTGTGTCCTGGGGGCTGGCTATGTACTATGCCCACGTAGCCAACAAGGACTTTGACCGTTTGACCAAAGAGTTGGTCAACGAACTTCAATAGGAGGTGAACCCATGAAGAGATTATTAGTTGCTATTGGTTGCGTCCTCTCCCTGAGCTTCGCCGCCTATGCTGATGAGCCTACCAAGGCTCCAGCTGCCCCTGATGCCAAGCCTGCAGTTGCCGCTCCGGCTGTCGCCCCTGCTGCTGCTTCGGCTGCCGTCCCCGCCGCCGCTACACCAGCCAAGGCTGCCAAAGACTACTCTAAGATGAAGGCCAACCCCAAGGTTACCATTCCGATCTTTCTACTGATTATCGGCGCAACCATGGCTGTTGTGGTCTGGTCAGCCAAACAGACCAAGTCTGCTTCTGACTTCTATACCGCCGGTGGTGGTATCACCGGTACCCAGAATGGTTGGGCCATTGCCGGTGACTATATGTCGGCTGCCTCGTTCCTTGGTATTTCCGGCCTGATCTCCCTCTACGGCTATGACGGCTTCATGTACTCGGTGGGCTGGCTGGTTGCCTACATCACCGTGCTGCTGATCG
>JAJTBI010000060.1 GCA_021286935.1 Geobacteraceae bacterium | reverse complement strand
AATTCGCGGGGAATACTGCTACCAAATGCCAGCACCACCTTGCGGGCCTTAAAGCGCCCCTTGTCGGTCGAAATATTCAGAAAATCACGTTCATCCTGAATATTCTCAAAGGCCACTTCTGTACGGATATGCAGGTTTTCATGCTGCACAAAATGCTGCACATACTGCAGGTAACTTTCAACCGTCACCGGCTTGTCCGGTGGCCGCAGCTCATCCACCAGAAACGGCTCTGGCGCATCCTTGGGCTTGGAGGCATACACCAGCTTACCCTGAGGATAGGTATTGGCTATTCCCTGAAACGGGGCCTTACCTGATTCCAATACCAGATAGGACAGGCCATACTTATGACAGAGATAAGCGGTTGCCAGACCAGCAGGACCGCCACCGATAATAATGACATCATAGAGTTCAGCAGACATGGTTGTTAATGCCTCCAGAGGAAATGATTCGTACTTCTGATTCCCCGGCAGCCGGAATCAGACGGGTAAAATAATCAAGAGTTGCAAAGGTATCAGAAACAACCGGTGTACATTGCGAACTGTAATGGCTGATATACAACAGGTAGCGAATTCCGTATCCCTGAGCAGTCTGCAGATTGGTTTCGCTGTCTTCCCCCAGCATGGTCCGAGCTGGATCGTAGCTGACAAACCGCTGCAGTTCTGCCCAGAAGCGGTTATCTTCCTTTGGTAGTCCAACCTGATGGGCTGAGATAATACCATCAAACCACTGCCCGATTCTGGTCTTTTTCAGCTTGATATCCAAGGTCTTGCTATGGGCATTGGTTACCAGCCAGAGCCGCTTGTTATGCTGGCGACAGAAGGCAAGAAACTCAATCACACCGGGATGCACCGCGATCAGATGCTCCACTTCCAGCTTTAACAGAGGGATATCAAGACCAAGGCGGTCAGACCAGTAATCCAGATCAGTCCAGTTAAGGGTACGCTCTTGGGACCGAAATAACGCGTGTAACTGTTCTTTAGCCAGCTTCAGCGAAACAGCGTGCTTTGCTGCCCAACGCTTGGGCACATGCTCAAGCCAGAAATGATCGTCAAAATGACGATCAAGCAGAGTGCCGTCCATGTCAAGCAGCACGGTATCTATAGTGAGCCAATCAACAATCATGGTTCGTTTATACACCTGATTATCAAAAATAAAAAGGGCAGACCCGAAGGCCTGCCCTTTTCCACATGAAGGTTTACAGCTACTACAACAGATTAGAAGTGCACTTCAAAAGTACCATAGATATTCTGAGCTTTCTCAACGGCGGGTGCCATCAAGAAGGTCGTCTGGGTTACATCCTTAATTGCGATAGGAGCACCCATCCAGTTGTTGCTGCCGGTGTACTCAAACTTATAGTACTGGTAGCCAAGCTTAAAGAACGCCTTGGCAAATGCAGAAGAAATAGGCTTCAGGTCAAGTTCTTGAATAACATACGGCTCAAATACATGACCACGGGTTCCTACTTTGGCTGTGAACATGTCATCAGCAGCAGGCGAGAAGGTGATCCAATTTTTGGAGCCATAGTTGTACTCAAAACCAAGCTTAGTTTTGGAGGGTAAGTCATAACGGACACCAGTATACACAGCATAACCTGTGGTATCATGTTTATCAGGAGCAACACCACCAAAACCAGGGATACCAGTATTGTTGGGGTCACCATACATTAAGCCGTATGCCCCCATCAGTGTTTTACCGTTTGGCCGTGCGACACTCATGCCAAAATCAGCAAAAGCATTCAGGTTGCCCGGCCCCACATTTTTGAGGGTCGTCATAGCTCCAGCACCGAACCAATCAATGTCACCAACATTGATGCTAGAGGCCCCCATAGGCAACGTAGTACCTTCTGGGTTACTAAAAAGAGTGTAACCGCGGTTCCACTGCAACCAAACCCTCAGTGGATCAGTATCCACTGGGATCACGGCCACACCCAGCATGTCAGTATCTTTCAGGTCATTATGAGCGCCCAAGTTGTCTTTATTATAACCAGCATCAAAACCACGACCATAGCAAACTTTGGCATAGAAGCCAGGCAGGAAGTCGATATCAGGTGCATAGCCCAGGGTCATACCATCAAAGGCATAGTCAACCAACAGGGCTGGGGTACCACCATTACCTGGACGCTCACGATCAGCCTTCAGGTTAGTCGGTGCGCCATCAGTAGAAGGACGACGGCCAACCGAGAACCAGACCGGTTGGTCAGCAATATTGCTCCAGGTTGCATAGGCACGATCCACATTCAACAAGCTGCTGGAAGGGACATGACCAATAGTGCCATCCATAACAGCACTACGATCTGCAAAAAAACCTGCATTTACTGCATCATCGCTCTGTGAGCCAAAACTTTTATACATATTTAGACGAACGTTAACCGTTACATCCTTAGTCGCTTTTGCTTTCAGATCAAGTCCAAAACGGTTGGTATAAAGTAGGTTATTTTGAAATTTGTAACCTGCAATTTGTCCAGCAGGAGGTACCATACCACCGTTAAAGAAACTAACGAGATCAGTATAGCCCTTAACAGATGCTTGTAAATTATCCACACGGAAGCGGTAGTCGCCACTAATGGTCAGCCACTTGCCCAGGGACTTGTCTTCAATCCGCTGAACCTGACCCTTCAGGTCTTCCATCTGTTGGGACAGCTTGTCAATCTTTGTCTGCAGGTCATCTGCAGCCATGGCGCCAGCCGGGATGGCCAGTGCAAGTACGGTGGACAGAATCAACTTGTTTGCTTTACGCATGCATCTTCTCCTTTTGGTGGGATGAATACTGCTGGTGGACGTTACCTACTCATAAATCCAGATCAGCATCTTCTATATCATGACAACAAAACGGTGTGACCATACACAAATCTTTACCCGACTGCAACAATTTATCGTATTTATTCAAGTATTTGAATAAATGAATATCATTTTTCAGCCTGTTTGATCTGGTCAAACAGACCAACCAAATCGGCATACAACCTATCAGTATCACTAGCCAAAATAACTTTTTTAGCAACCATGGCAAACGGCTGTTTTTTGCAAATTTTACACTGCTTGACACACTTTTTCAGCTTGATATTCAGGTCTACAAACTCTGCTTGCAGACGTTGAACAAGCTGGTCTGCACCTTTATTATGCTGGCAGAGCCGAACCTTCATAGTCTACGCCACCGGAAACGGCGCTGCACCACCGGGAGGAGCAACAAAGACCCGTGTGCCCAGATCACCATCAATCATCAGGATGCCGTGACCATTAGTACCCACCAGTTTCAGTTTGGCAATAATGTCACGGTCATTGTTTTCTTCTTCAATCTGCTCGGTGATGAACCACTGCAGAAAGATCTGGGAGGCGTGATCCTTTTCCTTTATCGCCAACTCTGCCAGTTCATTGATCCGGCCGGTCACAACCTGCTCATGGGCCAGGGTCTTTTCCATCATATCCAGCAATGATTTGTATTTGTTGGGTACGGCCTTACTGGCTGTCAGGGTGATATTGATCCCCTGGTCAACCAGATAGTTGAAGAATTTCATAAAGTGGGTCATCTCTTCCTGATACTGCACCATAAACCAGGTGGCGGCCCCTTTTAAGCCCATTTCATTGGCTGCAGAGGACATGGAAAGGTAGATATTGGCTGAATACAGTTCAAAGTTCATGTGGTTGTTCAGGGCATCTGCCATGGTTTTGCTGATCATGTGACGAACCTCCTCAATCTAATTTTTTGTGAGTATACTGCAGTAATGACCAATTTCAAGCAGGCTGATGCTGTCAGGCAGCTAAAAGTGGTGTATAGTTGCAATGAGCAATGCTGAAGGAGGGGACCATGAGCCTGCACAACCTGCTGGAATGGCTGAAACAACACCGGAAAAGGCTGCTTGCCTGGGGTGGTGGTATATTTGCCGCCTTTGTCCTGTTCACAACCCTGGTCCTGCCGGTTATTATCAAATCCCAGGCTAAAAAGGCGATTTTACAGGCAACAGGCCGCGTTGCCAGCATAGAAAAAGTACGGTTTAACCCCTTTGGTATGACCCTGACCCTGCAGGGATTCAAGCTGCTTGAGCCTGATGCAAAGACTCCTTTTGTACAGTTTGGGAGCTTACGGGTATCGCTTTCCAGCAGCAGTCTGTTCAGATTTGCGCCGGTGGTGGATGAACTGAGCCTTGATAAGCTGCAGGTTGGCCTGGTGCGTACGGCTGCCAACCGTTACAACTTCTCTGACATCATTGAACATCTGGCAAAGCAGCCTAAAAAAGAGAAGAGCAGTACACCACGTTTTTCAATCAACAATATTGCCCTGCAAAACAGCAGCATTGATTTTGAAGACAAGGCTGTTGCAAGTGGCAAAAAGCATACGGTACGTGATCTGCAGTTGAGTACACAGCCCCCAAATTTTCAGCCGTCATTAACGGTGCCAAATTCAGCTTTCACGGCAAGTCAAAACCATTGGCCAAGTCAATGGAGACCGATCTAAACCTGAAATTGACTGACCTGGACCTACCCTACTATCTGGCCTATCTTCCTGCCCAGGTGCCAATAAAACTGGACAGCGGCAAGCTGAGCCTTGATCTGGCCTTAACCTACCGCATACACCAGAATAAAAAACCGGAATTGATGATTAAAGGCCTGACCCGGCTTGATCAAATCAGTATTAAGGAAAAAAACAACATTGCACTGGCCTCATTCAAGCGATTTGATGTTGTATCAAAAGAGATTGAACTATTTAGCCGCAAAGTGCTGCTGCAACAGGTAGCCCTTGATGGCCTTACTTTGCAGGTTGAGCGGGACAATACAGGCAAGCTGAACTTCCAGCGGTTGCTGCCAGCAGAGCCAACAGCGCCAAAGACTGTTAAAAAGGCGGTAAAAAAGAATGAGTCCCCTGCCCTGCAGCTAATGGTTGAAAACCTGGCGCTGACAGACGGAACGGTTTCATTTCATGACAAACAGCCTGCTGGCGGATTCAAAAGCCAGCTCCAGGCAATTACAGTTAAACTCAGCAACCTCTCCACTGCAGCCAATGTTCAAAGCACCTATGAAATTTCTTTGAATGGCGATAGCGCTGAAAAATTTACAGCTTCTGGTACTGCTGTGCTTTCTCCTATGAGTGCTACCAGTCAGTTTAGCCTGAGTGGCATCAAACTACAGCGGGGCTGGCCCTATCTGCAAGGCCTGCTGACCGCACCGGTGAAGGGCAACCTGTCACTGGAAGGCAAGGCTGCATTCACTGCGCTGGATGGAGCGTCAATACAGGATCTAGCTGTCCATCTAAAGGATATTGCTGCTGAATACGGCGACAAAGACAGTACCAAGCTATCAAACCTTGATCTAAGCGGCATTTCCTTTAACCAGAAGGATAATAAGGCTGCGGTTGAAGAGATTAAACTGTCAGGGGGCAAGATCAAGCTATCCCGCGAGGTTGATGGCAAACTATCCGCGCTTTCACTGCTGAAACAACCGGCCTCAACCGCCACCAAACCGGTCAAACCGGAACCGGTGCCGCTCAAGTCAGCTACCAAGACCGATCAAAAACCGCTTGCCTGGCTGGTTAAAAAGATCAACGTAACCGGGCTTTCCACCACCTTTGCGGATAAGCAGTTCAGCGAACCTCCTGTTTTTACGCTCTCAAATATCCGCCTGAGTACCGGCAATCTGACCGGTCCGACCTTCTCAGCCATGCCGCTACAGTTCAGCAGCACCTTTGGCAAGGATGCACCGATCAAGGTAGCCGGAACGGTAACTCCACTTCCTTTCAAGTTCAACGGCACCACCAGCTTTGCCAAACTGCCGATCCAGGATTTTGAAAGCTACATCCCGGAGAACGTTAACGTCTTTGTACTGGGTGGCACCTTGGATAGCAGCATGAAGCTGAACGTGGCACTGGACAAGGAGAACAAACCGGTTGGAAACTTCAGCGGCAGCGCCGGGGTGCGTGGATTTCATGCGATTGACTCGGTGCAGGAAGAAGATGTGCTGAAGTGGGAAAGCCTGCAGTTTTACCAGATCAATGGCAACCTGGCCCCCTTCTCGTTGGCCATCCGTCAGATTGCGTTGAATGGCGTCTATTCAAAGATTGCCGTCCGTAAAGATGGCACCCTGAACCTGCAGAACCTGGTAACCAAAGAGCAGGGTCAAAAACAGCAGACAGTGCCAGGAAAACCTAGCCAGAAACCTGCTACAGCCGTGCCTGCACCAGCTACTCCGCAAACAGCTCAAAAGGCACAGATAAAGATTGATACCCTGACGATTCAGGACGGTACCATCGCCTTCAGCGATGCCCACCTGCCCCAGCAGTTCCGCAGCACCTTCCATAATCTGGGCGGACGGGTCAGTGGTCTTTCGTCAGACATGAACAGCAGAGCAGAAGTTGATCTGCGTGGCAATCTGGAAAGCCACTCTCCCTTGCGTATATCCGGCGCCATCAACCCGCTGCGGGACGATCTCTTTGTGGATCTGACCATCTCGTTTAAGGATATTGAGCTGTCCCCTGCCACCCCGTACTCCGGCACCTATCTTGGCTATGAAATTGACAAGGGCAAGCTGTTTCTTGACCTTAAATATCACATTGAAAACAAACAGCTGCAGGCCACAAACAAGGTTTTTGTTGATCAGTTTACCTTTGGCAAGTCAGTTGACAGCGCCAAGGCGACCAAACTACCGGTTCGTCTTGGGATCGCCCTGTTGAAGGATCGTAATGGCCAGATTAACCTTGACCTGCCGGTTAGCGGCAGAACCGATGACCCGAAATTCAGCATCTGGGGCGTGGTCTGGCAGGTGGTGGTGAACCTGTTTGTCAAGGCAGCCACCTCTCCCTTTGCCCTGCTCTCTTCCATGATGGGCTCCAGTGAGGACCTGAGCAACGTAACCTTTGCCCCTGGTTCAGCTGTTTTGGCACCTGCAGAGGAAAAGAAACTGGAAACCCTTGCAACTGCGCTTAGCCAAAGGCCCGGCCTGAAGGTTGAACTATCCGGTTTTGTCGACAAACAGCGTGACCCGGAAGGGTATCGGGCAGAGCTGCTGCTGCAGAAAATGCGTCAGGAAAAGTTTCATGACCAGGTAAAGAACCGTCAGACCAAAGAAGGTGATGATGCAGAGAAGATGGTCATCCAGCCAGCCGAGTATTCACGCTACCTGAAGGCGGTCTACTTGAAGGAGAAGTTCCCCAAACCACGCAACATGATCGGTATGATCAAAGACCTGCCGGATGCGGAGATGAAGAAGCTGATCATTGCCAACACCAAAGTAACTGATCAGGACCTGCAGCAACTGGCTGCACAACGGGTCGCGACGGTGAAGCAGTACCTGATTACCAAGGGCAAACTGGAGTCGCAACGGATCTTCCAGAAACAGGACAACATCCAGAAGCCGCCTAAACAGGAAACTGCCCCTGCCAGCCGGGTTGAGCTGAATCCGATCGCATCATGACCAAGACTGAATCAGTGCATTTGAAGCGATTTGCCATAGCGACTCTGGGCTGCAAGGTAAACCAGTTTGAAACAGCGGACATGATTGAACAGCTGCAGGCGGATGGCTGGCAGCTGGTGCCGTTCAGTGCCGAGGCTGACCTGTACCTGATCAACAGCTGTACGGTCACTGCCCGCAGCGATGCTGAATCACGCCGTCTGATTCGCCGGGCCAGGCGAATTAACCCGAACGCCAGGGTGGTTGCCACCGGCTGCTATGCCCAGGTAGCGTCCAAGGATCTCCAAGGCCTGCCGGAGCTTGATCAAGTGCTAGGCAATGAGGAAAAACATGATCTTGTTCTGCACATAGCACATGGTGAAGATCAGGTTACAGATCTGACAACTCTGAAGGCAAGTGGACCGCTACGTCTGACCAGTTTTAGTGAGCATACCCGGGCCTTTCTGCAGATCCAGAACGGCTGCGAGACCGGTTGCAGCTACTGCATCGTGCCGATAGCCCGTGGACCAAGCCGGTCAGTCCCGCCCCAGGAAGTATTGGAGGCCGTTAGCCGCCTGGTCGATTCAGGCTATCAGGAGGTGGTTCTAACCGGCATCCATATGGGGGCCTATGGTCTTGACCTGTCCCCCCGTAGCAGCCTGACTGAGTTAGTACAGCTTCTGGAAAAACAAAACACGATCCCCCGTCTGCGCCTTGGCTCGATTGAACCCAATGAGCTGACAGACGAGTTGCTGGCCCTGTTCAAAGACTCAACACGGCTCTGTCATCACCTGCATATACCGCTGCAAAGCGGTTCTGACAGCGTACTGCAACGGATGGGACGCGGCTATGATACCGGTTTCTATGCCAACCGGATCACAACTGCGGCTCAGTTGCTGCCCAATGCCTTTATAGCGGCAGACCTGATTGCCGGTTTTCCGGGTGAAATAGAGCAGGAATTTAGCGATACCTGCGCTTTTGTGGCATCTCTGCCCCTGGCTGACCTGCATGTTTTCCCCTACTCTATCCGTCCCGGCACCAAAGCGGCGACCATGGCGGGACACCTCAAGCCTGCCATTATCAAAGAGCGGGCAGAACAGTTGCGCAGGCTTGCTACTGAAAAACGGGCAGCCTTTCAGCAGCAGTTCATTGGCACATTATTACCGGTACTGGGACAACGCCACAACCCGGTGAACAGCCTGGTAACCGGCATCTCCCGCAACTATCTGGAAGTCTGCTACCCTGGCTCAGCGCAGTTGCTGAATCAGGAATCTGTGGTACAGATAGAAAGTCTGGAGCATGGTCTCCTCATTGGCAACACCACCCAACCCGTACGCTAAGGAGTCTGGCATGGCGATAACAACATCCCTTGATGAAGCCCTGAAACGTACCAGCCTTTCCCGCACAAATCAGATGGAGATGCTGACCTTCCGCTTAAGTGACGACCAGCTCTACGGCATTAATGTCTTTAAGATTATTGAAATTCTGGAAAGCCCCAACCGGTTTGACCGGATGCCCCACGCCAATCAGGCGGTTAAGGGGGCGGTTGACTTCAGGGGCAAGCCGATTGTTGCCATTGATCTCTCAGAAGCGCTCGGCATGGAGCCGGTGCCGTTTGACAGGCAACTTGCCTACCTGATTATCTGCGAATACAGCCAACAGTTGAACGCCTTTATTGTGGCCTCACCAGAAACCCTGATTACCCGTGGCTGGGATGAAATTCATAAACCAGACGGTGTTCAAGCCCGTTCGCTGGTGGCCATTGCCTACAGTGATACGAAAGAGACCATCCTGTTGCTTGATATAGAGGGGATTCTAGCTGATTTAATGGGATATGAAGCCGAGGTGACAGATGAGCTTGCCAGCCGTAGTGCTGCGCTGAAAAACCGGAGCATCCTGTTGGTGGATGATTCCCGGACCGCCCTGGCCATGATGCAACAGACCCTGAACCATCTGGGAATGACATACAGTTCACAATCATCTGCAGTACAGGCTCTGTCCTGGCTTGAAGAACGGGATAAGCAGGGAGAACTTCCCTTTGACCTGATTATTTCTGATATTGAAATGCCGGGGATGGATGGCTTTACCTTTACCCGCAACCTGCGCAGCATGCCATCCTATGAAAAGACAAAAATTATACTGCATAGTTCCATGAGCAACCCCACCAACCGTCTGAAGGCAGAAGAGGCCGGTGCTGATGACTTTGTTGCCAAGTTTGCTCCCAACGAGCTGGCAGAGCATATCTGCAAGGCCCTGGAACTGGAGCTGTCAGACGATGACTTCTTTATTAACCCAGGCGAAACATAACCACCTCGACCTCTGCTACCACCTGGCCATCCAACTCTGCCCTGCCCTTTGCATCCACCAGACGGCGACGCTCGCCAACCACCTCGCCGATCACGGTAATGGTTGATCCGGTGGGAACCGGCGCACGATAGCGCAGTTTCAGTTCACTGGTAACCACCTGCATGCCGCTGCCCATACAGGCTTGGGCACAGATCTCGTCCAGTAACGCAGAGATGATGCCGCCATGGGTAATCCCCTGCCAGCCCTGAAAATGTTCAGGGATCTGCACCGTGGTTTCAGCCCTCCGCTGCTCAGCGTCTATGATAAATTGAGCCTTCAGCCCGATCGGGTTATCTTTGCCGCAGATAAAACAGCGGCCATCGTCAATAACGTCCATTGTAATGACAACTCCTTTTTTATAAAACGTGCGAGGAAGGCTGGATACAAGGCGCCCGGAGCGCAACGACCGAGACATACCATTTTAGGTAGGCGAGGGAGTGAGCACCGCGTAACGCAGTAGACAGCCTCCGCAGCAGTTTTATCCAAACCGATAGACCAGCTTGCCATCCTGGTACAGTTCAATCGGTCCATCCTGTGACACCTTGATCACCTTGCCAAAGAACGAGGCGGCAATGGCGGCAGTGGTCCGTCCACCACCGGTAACCATCTCGCGGGCATGGGAGGTATCAATGATAAAACCGGTCTCCAGCAGCTTACCCTTGTTATCCAGAACCGTCAGACCATCTGAAGAAAGTATCCGCAGCAGGATGCCGGACTGCTTCAACTGGGCAATGGTCTGGCCCTTGACCTGGCTGATCAACAGCCTGCCGATCGGGTCATCGCCACCCACCGAGCCTTTTTTCAGGGTTGCCAGATGACGCGGTGTACCGGCATGGATCAGGATGACGGTGCCATGGCGCTGCTTTGAAACCGCATACAGGGTCCAGAGCAGGTCATCCACCGCCTCATTGTCAATACTGTCAGCCAGGAAGGAACGGAAGATATCCGGGTCAAAGCTGACCCAGGCCCCTTTGCGCCGGATCAGCAACTTAGCCGGACTGATCAACACCTCAATCTCTGACACCTCGTTAACCGTAATGGCAAAGGCACCGCTACCGCTGCGCCTGACCAGAGAAAACAGCTCACGCTGGGTCAAACGTTCAATATCAGTCTGGATAGCCGTGTTTAAAGTACGCAGTACACCAACCACCTGCATCTGGATGGTGGCAACAAAGAACAGGTTATTGCCGTCAATAAAGCGGTAGGCCAGCGGATTATCCAGAAAGGTTGGGGTAACGTTTTGATGGGGCTGCAGCGGGATCAGGGTATGGCTACGATCCTTGATGGTTTTACGCAGGGCTGGTTCTGTGGTCCGGTGCACCAGAAAACCGGTGGTGGCCGGTTTACCTTCATAGCGCTGATAGGAAAGATTTTTTAAGAGCTGAATCAACTGCTGGATCGGCCAGAACCCTTTGCTACGATCGCCCCGCAGAAAGCGGGCCACCGTGATATCCATGATGGATGCCAGCAGGGCAGTACGAAAGTGGGCAGCATAGCCTTCCAGCTTAAACCCGCTGTAGAGCCCTGAAAAGGCGGTCAACAGCTCACGACAGAACTGAACCTCTGTCTTGGTAAAGGGCAGCCCCTGCCTGACAGCGGAAAAGCTGTATGACTTGCCTTCAATGGTTAGCGGCTGCAGCAGCCTGCCCTCTCCTGTCTTTGTCTCATCCTCACCGGCACGCAGATCAACTGAAGCACCTCCTAGAAGGGTGCTGATGGTGGGTCTGATGGCATCAAAAACATTCAATGGCATAATCTAACTCCTAAACCAACACAGCATGAACCCCCAAAAAACATCCAAATTCAATAGCACGCGGATCAAATCTGATCTTGGCGGATCTACGCAGATTTAAAAAGCCTTTTTAAATCCGTGCATATCCGCTTAATCCGCGTCATCCGCGTTCTATCATGATGGCTTTTGATCAGATTCTGTACAATGAGAAGTAGTAATAGTTCATTTGCCCCAGTCGCGGGAGTAACGGAAATCCCGGTCAATGGTACGGCCAGAGACTTTGGCAATTACCGGCAGACGGCGTTTAAAGTGCGAGTTCTGCACCTTGCCATAGATACTGCTGACGAACTCCTGCTTGAACCCGGCAGCCACCAGTTCATCAGTATCAGCCCGTTGATCCACCATCCGGTAGAGCAGCTCATCTACTTCACGATAGGTAAAGCCCAGTTCTTCTTCATCGGTCTGGCCTGCCCAGAGATCAGCCGATGGTTTTTTCTCAATCACCGGCTTGGGTACCCCAACCTCTTCAGAAAGTTGCCAGACCTGGGTCTTGTACAGATCTCCAATCGGGTTAAGTGCAGAGGCCATGTCACCATACAGTGTGCCGTAGCCCAGCAGCAGTTCGGTCTTGTTACTGGTACCCAGCACTAAGCCGCCATACAAGGCAGAATGGTCAAACAGGATCGTCATCCGCTCACGGGCCATCTTGTTGCCGCGACGCATGTTATTGGCATCAGGAAACTGGTCAAAGTAGGCATCCACCATCGGCGTAATCCCCACCACGCTGAACTGCACACCGCTGGCTTCAGCCACCAGTCGGGCATGGGCCTCTGACTCAGGGTTGCTGGTCTTGTACGGCATGCAGATGGCATGGACATTTTCAGGCCCCAATGCCTCGGCAGCCAGATGACAGACCAGAGCAGAATCAATCCCGCCCGACAGCCCCAGTACCGCTTTTTTTGCGCCAACCTTCCAGATCTCATCCTGCAGAAAACCAACCAGCATGCGACGCACCAGTTTAGTATTGATGTTCAGACGGGACATCAGCAGCTCCTTTCCTGATCAATCCTGCTCAGTTCCCGCAGGGTGATACAGATATTTTCATCTCGTACCAGGGGAGAGCTGATCCGCTCACGCCGCAGCTCAGCATCGGTAAGTGAAGCCAGCAGAGTTGCAGAATCAAACTCAGGCGCGGCAGCAACCACCTCACCAGATGGAGCCACCACATGCGAACCACCCCAGAAACCGACGCCGTCTTCATACCCCACCCGGTTGACATAGATCACCCGGCAGGTCAGAAAGCGAGCTGTTGCGGTGGTCAGGTTACGCCAGGCGGTTGCCGTACCCAGTGCTTGGTCATCCACGCCACGACCAGGGCTGCTGGAGAGACAGACCAGGGTAGTTGCGCCATCCATGGCCAGCAGGTAGGGGGCTGAGAGATGCCACATATCTTCACAAACCAGCAGGCCGATCCGGCCAAACTTTGTGTCAAAGGCACGGAAGCGGTCGCCGCGACCAAGGTAGCGTTGTTCATCAAACAGACCATAGGTAGGCAGATAGACCTTGCGGTGCAGATGCTTCAGTTCACCAGCCTCAAACCAGGCAGCACTGTTGTAAAATTGAAAATCAGCGGTTACCTCGACAAAACCGACCGCAATACTGATTCTTTTGGATAGCTCCTGCAGCGCGGCTATTTCAGGACTGTCCAGGGTCAGGGCAACCTCTGGCACCAGATCTTTCAGGAAATAGCCGGTTAAGGCCAGTTCCGGCAGCACTGCCAGGTCAGCCTTTTGAGCAATGGCCTGTTCCACCTGTTCCTGAATCAGGGCCAGGTTGTCAGCCACCCGGCCAAGCTTGGGTTTTATCTGCAGTAGAGCAACACTAAAATCCATCTCATACTCCTCTAATAGGCAAGGTCAAAGGCGTTGGGTATATGCTCAATGGTCGGATCACTGCCATCTTGCAGCAAAACAGCGATCACGTCAAACCGTGCCGAGCATTCGTGCAGTCTGTTTTTTAAAAGCCATGCAAGCGCAGCTTTACTGATCTGATGCTGCTTACGTTGGGTAACCGCCAACTGGGGCAGACCATAGGCTAGACTGCGGCGGGTCTTGACCTCAACAAAGGCGATGCAGCCCTGTCGGTCTTTGGCCACGATATCCACCTCACCGCCCCGACTGCGAAAGTTACGTTCAAGAATACGATAGCCCTGCTTAGCAAGGTAATCAGCTGCAGCCTGTTCGCCCAGGGCTCCAACAGCCTGATTACGCTGGCCGATCAAAGGCATTGTGCTGACCTGATCCGATGATAGGCTGCCAGTTCCTGTTCAAAGCGTTGCTGATCAAGTGGGGCCAGTCCATTGGCAGATTCAGTAAAGAATCGTTGCGGCAGGCTATCGTCTGCAGCAGTAAAGCCACACTGTTGGTTAAACAGCCGTTCCTGTTGGACCGTACGGCGCCCGATCCTGGCCAGGTCAGCCGGTGTATAACTCTGACCAACAACGACAGAGAGCAACGCTGCCAACTCTTCCAGCTCAACCGCGGCAGAGGCAAACCGGCAGAGTGACAGGCAATCAACAGCAGCATTGGCATCCTCAAACATGGCAATCACTCTGGCCTTGCCATCAAAGGAAAAACGATCAGTGGGAACCGGCTTGCGCAGAATTTCTGAGGCGATCGGCCAGGCAGGCAGATGACTGCCACCGTGGGGAGAAGTGGCATAAGCCAGGGCCAGACCGGTGGAAGCTCGGGGATCATAGGGAGGCAGCTCAAGCCCTTTGACGGTCATGGCCGCTTCGCCCTGGACGGTTGCTTTTTCAGAAGCATAGGAAACCGGATCAATCCCCTGATCATGGCACTGCTCGCACAGTTCAACAATCTGCTCCAGACTATCAATGCCACACAGACCGCCAAAGGCTGCCAGCTGATCATACTCCGGTAGCAGAGTTCCACCTGAGGCAATCCGTTTGCATGCCACGGCACAGTCATAGCAGCCATCTTGGTGTGACTGGTACTGTTGTCGCAAGGCATGGGCGTTCCAACGGGTTTCATCCCCTTCAAACGAATAAAAATTCCTGCCTGGAAGCATGCCTCGCTGCCTAAGTAGATCCACCAAGGCAGAGGTGCCATGTTCACGAATCCCCAGTGGCCCCAGCAGAAACGGAGAGGCACGGAAGAGCCGCATCAGGTCTTCCAGGGCCTTGTCAAAACCGGCCTGGTCAGCAATTGCCGCTGCAGCCGGACTGTTTTTCAGCACAATCCCTTTCAGCCGTTTACTGCCCATCACCGCACCAAGACCGCCACGGCTGAACGGTTCGCCGGATGCTGTTTCAACAGAGGCATACCGTACCTGCTGCTCTCCAGCAGGTCCAATGACCGCAGCCACGCCATCCAGCTGCGCCAGCGTTGCCTGACATCCCTGCCCCCAGAACTGGTCTGCAGACAACAGACGTTCGCCATCGCAATCAATCTCAAGCAGACAGGGTGAATCGGCTTTGCCTTGCAGTAGCACAGCCACAACTCCGGCACCCAGCAGACAAGGCCCCAGAGGGCCGCCACTGCTAGTACTGAAAATGGTAGTGGTAAGCGGAGAACGACCGGTCAGCACACAACGGGAGGACATCGGTACCGGCGTGCCGCACAGTGGTCCGATGGTCAGCACCAGCGGCATCTCTGGACTGAACGGATCAAGGTTGGCATACTCCTGCAGCAGGGCAGTACCCAGACCACGCCCTCCCAGATGCTGCTGCAGCAACTGCGGGTCTACTGGTTCCCGTACACAACTGCCGGTTGTCAGATCAACCCGTAACAGATATCCGGCTGAAGCAGATGCCACGAACAGGCCTACTCCTGCCCCGTGGGCAATGAAATAACCGGCTTCACCGCAGCCCGGTACAACAGAAAGGTCTTACCCAGTACCTGTGCCACATCAGAGCCAGTAGCCTCTGATAGTGCTTCTGCTGCTTCATGACGATCAAGCATGCAGTTTTCCAGCACCTTGACTTTTATCAGTTCATGATACGCCAGTGCTGCCTCGGTTTCAGCGATCAAGGCCTCATCAACCTCTTTTTTTCCGATCAGGATGACCGGCTTCAGGCCATGTCCCAAGCCACGCAGATGACGTTTCTGTTTTCCTGTTAACATAATAAGCACGATCCTTTCATACTCAGACATCAAGGTTTACGATATAGCACACCCCACAAGCTCGGTACCAGCAGAATCCTGCATGATCTAACCGGCTTTTGCCAAAGAGTGTGTACATTTATTGACAATTGTGCTACAAAAACTCCGTTTATCGTAAATTAACAATAAATACACACAAATATAGTTCAGGTTTCAGGAAAAGGCTTATTTCCATGAAGTCAAGCAAATATCCGATTTCACATGCGCTGACATCGTTTAACAATACCCCGGCAACACCAGCAGAACTATCTGCAACCATCATGAATGCCAAGAGTCCTGCCAAGATCCACCGGCTTCCATCATCGATCTGGAAAAAGATGGAAGGCAGCGCAGGTAATCCCCTGGACAAGGCGATTGAGCTGACCCGCGACTTTTTCTTTCGGGAGCAGCTGCCTGACGGTTACTGGTGGGCAGAGCTGGAATCCAACGTCACCATTACGGCAGAATATATCATGCTGTTCCACTTCCTTGGTATGGTTGACAAGGAAAAAGAACGCAAGATGGCCAACTATTTGCTGCGCCAGCAGACCGAAGAAGGTTACTGGACCGTCTGGCACAATGGACCGGGCGAACTTTCCACCACCATTGAATCCTATTTTGCCCTGAAACTGGCAGGCTACCCAGCTGACCATATTGCCATGCGCAAGGCCCGAGATTTCATCCTGGCCAATGGCGGTATCCTGAAATCAAGGGTTTTTACCAAGATCTTCCTGGCACTGTTCGGTGAATTCTCCTGGCTGGGTGTCCCCTCCATGCCGATTGAGCTGATGTTGCTGCCGGATTGGGCCTATCTGAATGTCTATGAATTCTCCAGCTGGGCACGGGCCACCATTATTCCGCTCTCTGTCGTAATGGCCAATCGGCCGGTTTACAAACTGCCTCCCCATGCCAGGGTGCAGGAGTTGTATGTCCGCCCGCCACGCCCTACCGATTACACCTTCACCAAAGAAGACGGTATCTTCTCTCTGAAGAACTTCTTTATCGGCGTGGATCATATGCTGAAGGTCTATGAATCCAGTCCGATCCGCCCCTTTAAAAAGCGGGCCACCGAGATGGCTGAGCAGTGGATTCTGGAGCACGAGGAGAAGACCGGTGACTGGGGCGGTATCCAGCCTGCCATGCTAAATGCCATTCTTGCCCTGCACTGCCTGGGCTATGCCAATGACCACCCTGCTGTGGTCAAGGGGCTGGAGGCACTGGCCAACTTCTGCATAGAAGATGAAGACACCCTGCTGCTGCAGTCCTGTGTATCACCGGTATGGGATACCGCCCTGGTGCTGGTGGCCATGCAGGAGGCCGGCGTACCTGAAGATCACCCTTCACTGGTCAAGGCATCACAATGGCTGCTTGACCGCGAAGTACGGATCAAGGGTGACTGGAAAATCAAATCCCCTGATCTTGAGCCCGGAGGTTGGGCCTTTGAGTTCCTGAACGACTGGTACCCGGATGTGGATGACTCCGGCTTTGTGATGTTGGCCATCAAGGATATCAAGGTCAAAAACAGTAAAGCCAAACAGGATGCCATTCGACGCGGCATTGCCTGGTGCTTGGGGATGCAGAGCGAAAACGGCGGCTGGGCTGCCTTTGATAAAGATAATACCAAGCATATGCTGAACAAGATCCCTTTTGCTGATCTTGAGGCATTGATTGATCCTCCGACCTCGGACCTGACCGGCAGGATGCTGGAACTGATGGGCAACTTCGGCTATTCCAAAGATTACCCGCAAGCGGTCAGTGCACTGGAATTCCTCAAAAGCGAACAGGAACCGGAGGGCCCCTGGTTTGGACGCTGGGGT
>JAJTBI010000003.1 GCA_021286935.1 Geobacteraceae bacterium | reverse complement strand
CAACAGATCATAGACCGAGTGTTGCAGTTGGGTCTTATCAACCCCGACACCACTGGTTGCGTTTCCCTGGGGATCAATGTCCACCAGCAGGGTTGGCCGTTCAGCAGCAGCCAGCGCAGCAGCGAGGTTAATGGCGGTGGTGGTCTTACCCACACCACCTTTCTGATTTGCAATGCAGATAATTTTTGACATAACCTACTGTTCGATCTGAGGAAATTTGGAATTATATGAGTCAGCTGCGAGTTCGGAACCGTACCATAAAGCAATGGAGCCTGCAAAGAACTTTTTATGCCTTGCCGACCGCATCCCTGCAGAGACCACAACGGGCAATAAATGAGCTATCCGGCAGCGCCTCCAGGTTGCAGGACTGGCCATTCCGTCCAGCAAACTGCAATCCAACACAGTGCAACATGAGCCTCTCAGACACCAATCCACCGTAGGTAGCATCTCCAACAATTGGCAAACCGGCGGCAGAAAGATGGACTCGAATCTGATGGGTACGGCCAGTGCGAGGAAAGGCCTCAACCAATGCCAAACCTCCTGCAGCAGCAAGCAGATGGAAATCTGTCAGTGCTGCCCGCCCTTCCGGCATAATCCCCCAGCGCGCACTGCCCAGCTTGCCGATCGGACCATCGGCTGACCAGTACTGTTCAGCAGGTTCCCCAGCAACTAACGCCAGGTAGCGTTTTTGAATCTCACCCTGCTTGAACAGTTCAGAAAGCCAGGCCGCTGCCTGACGATGCTTGGGAAACAGCATCAGACCCGATGTCCCCCGGTCAAGTCGGTGCACCACCCGCACCTGCTCTTTGAGCCCTTGGCGGGCAAACTCTTCGGCAACCCAATACTCCAGCGTTCCTTTCAATTGATAGGGGGTACGCTGACTGGCAATGCCTGATGGTTTGTTAACCGCGAGGAGATCTTTGTCCTGGTACACAATCGCCTCTGGCGGCAGCACCAGATCCTGAAACCGGCCCTGCTCCATAAAGCCAACCGTGAGTTGATCTTCTGCCTTCATGGCACGGGAAGCCACCCGTACCATGGCCTGATTCACCGCACAGCCTCCCCGGTCAATAATCCGTCGTGCCTCACCCTTGCTGATCGCTGCCAACTGCGCCAGGGTCTCGTCAAGACGCTGTCCGCTCATCTCTTTGGTCACACTAAATTGCTTGATCATAGCTTTCTCTACCATGAAGAGACCACTCATCGCAAACAAACCTGTTGGCAGCAGCCCAATGAGTTTGCTACCCTGCCTGCCATGTTAGCCAACCAGCCCCCATCCCCTGTCCTGCGCGGACCGGTTCCACTCAGCCACCTGCTGCTGCGGCGTTTCATCCAACCCGGTAGTCGGGTCATTGATGCCACCTGCGGCAATGGCAAGGACACCCTGCTATTGGCTGAACTGGTGGGTGATGCCGGTCATGTCTGGGCCTTTGACATCCAGCAGGAGGCCCTTGACCGCACAGCCCAACGCCTGACAGACCAGAGTCTGCTGCAGCGGGTATCTTTACTGCATGCCGGCCATGAGTGCATGCAGGAGCTGCTGGAACCGCCACTGCAGGCTGTTGTCTTTAATCTGGGCTGGCTGCCTGGCGCACCACGGGAGGTAGCCACCTGCACCGCCACCACCCTGACCGCCCTGGAGGCATCGCTACAGCTGCTGGCACCGGCAGGTCTGGTGTTGATTACCTGCTACCCAGGCCATGCAGGCGGAGACCAAGAGGCAGCAGCAGTACAGGAATGGGCAGCTTCCCTTTCTCCCCGCAGCTACTTTGTCTGGCGGATGGGACAACTGAATGTGACCTCAGATGCACCGTTCTGCCTGTTGATTCAAGACGGAAGGTCCTCTGATGTTCGCTAACCTGCTGCCGTTTCTTGCGATCCTGCCGGCCAGCATCTATTCCCTGCTTACGCTGTGGTGCGGCTGGTTATTTTTTAAGGATCGCGAAACGGTGGTCCAAAGACACGCCACCGCTATCTCCATTCTGAAACCGGTCAAGGGGATGGATGAAGGCAGTTATGAAAACTTTGCCTCCTTCTGCAAACAGGATTATCCTGCACCGCTACAGTTGATCTTTTGCCTGGCTGCTGCTGATGATCCGGCAATTGCGGTCATCCAACAGCTGATGACTGACTTCCCTCTCCACGATATCAGCCTGAACATTGACCCGACTATCCACGGCCCTAATTATAAGGTCTCAAACTTGATCAATGCCTTTCCCAAGGCAAAACACGACCTGTTGATGATCTGCGACAGCGATATCAGAGTGGAACCGACATTCCTGCAATCCGTAACGGCCCATTTCTCCACGCCAGGAGTCGGCCTGGCCACCTCCCCCTACCGCAGCTCAAGTGTGCATGGCACCGTCACCGCCTTTGAAGCACTGGCCTTTACCTCTGAGATGGTTCCCAATGTGGTGACCGCCCTAAAACTGGAAGGGCTCTCCTTTGCCCTGGGGGCTGCCATGACCTTCCGCAGGCAGGCGTTACAGGATATTGGCGGACTTGAGGCACTGGTAGACTATCTGGCTGACGACTACCAGCTGGGCAACCAGATCCATCGCGCGGGCTGGCAGCTAAAGCTGGATCACCAGTTTGTTGAAAGCATGCTGAAACCTGAAAGCCCAGCCACCATCTTTTCCCGCCAACTGCGCTGGGCCCGCACCATGCGAGTCAGCCGACCTGGCGGCTATCTGGCTTCCGGCATTACCCTGCCGGGCCTGGCAATTGTTGCAGCCTTCCTTATCGGACCACCTCTCCAGGCTCTGTCTGCCATCTGCCTGTTCTATCTCATCCGCCTGACAGTGACCTCGCTCTTCAGCCGCCGTTACCTCCGTGACAATCTACTGCCTGGCTGGGCCTGGCTGCTCCCCCTGAGGGATCTGCTGGCCTTTGGCACCTGGCTGCTGGCCTTTACCGGAAATCGCGTCAACTGGCGCGGACACTGTTTTTTGATCTTATCAAACGGAAAACTTAAAGAGCTATAATCCTATTACTTTACAACGCCGCAACTTACCTCTATAGTATTCAGTCGCTTAAATCAGACTAAAGGCATCCAATAGAGCAGATGACTCATTTTTTACGAACAATAGGTCGCGGGACCATCGGGCAGCTACAAGAACTGGGCAATTGCGGCCAGTTTCTGGCCTATGCCCTGTATTCCATCCTGCGCCGTCCCGGCCGGCCGGTACATATACTGAAACAGGTCAATTTTATCGGCACAAAATCCCTGTTTGTGATTGTGCTGACCGCCGCGTTTACCGGCATGGTACTGGGGCTGCAAGGGTACTACACACTGACCAAATTCGGTTCTGAAGGAATGCTGGGCACCGCCGTTGCCCTGTCCCTGATTCGCGAACTGGGGCCGGTTCTCTCTGCCCTGATGGTAACCGGTCGGGCAGGCTCGGCCATTACCGCTGAAATCGGTATCATGCGGATCAGCGAACAGATAGATGCCATGGAAACCATGGCGCTCGATCCCTACAAATATCTGATATCGCCTAAATTTATCGCAGCCATGATCTCAATGCCGTTGCTCTGTGGCATCTTTGATGTGGTTGGGATCTACGGAGGCTGGGTGGTGGGTGTCAAGCTACTGGGGGTCAACCCCGGAGCCTATTTCAGCGAAATGTATAAATCCGTCGAGTGGAAAGATGTCTACTCCGGCTTCGTGAAATCCTATTCCTTTGGCATTATTATCGCCTGGATCGGCTGTTACAAAGGCTATTACGCCGGGCATGGCGCTGAAGGGGTCTCCAAGGCGACCACGGAATCGGTGGTGCTCACCTCTGTCCTGATCCTGGTCTGGGATTACTTCCTGACCTCGGTGTTGTTATGATTGAACTGATCAATGTCCATAAAAGTTTTGGCAGCCAGACCGTCCTGAACGGCCTGAACCTGACCATACCTGTCGGTAAGACCACCGCCGTGATCGGACCCAGCGGCGAGGGCAAGAGCGTCATGTTAAAGCACATGATCGGACTGCTCCAGCCAGACCAGGGGGATGTGCTGGTGGAAGGCACAAGCATTGTGGGGCTGCGCCGTTCACAACTCAATCAGGTGCGCGAGAAATTTGCCATGGTGTTTCAAAATGCAGCACTGTTTGACTCCATGACCGTCTATGAAAATGTCGCCTTCCCCCTTGAGGAAAAGACCTCGTTAAGCCGTAGCGAGATCGAAGACCGGGTTGCGGTTGCATTGCAGGAAGTTGGTCTGAAGAACGTTAACCACAAATATCCAGACGAACTGTCAGGTGGCATGAAGAAACGGGTCGGACTGGCACGTGCCTTGCTGTTACAGCCACAGATTGTGCTGTTTGATGAGCCTACCACGGGACTCGATCCGGTCATCCGGCGGGCCATCCACCAACTGATCAAAGAAACTCAGGAAAAATTCGGTTTCACTGCCGTCATTGTTTCCCACGACATCCCGGATATCTTTGACGTAGCACACCATATCGCCATGCTTTACCGGGGCGAGATCTTGCAGTTTGGTACACCGAGCGAGATTCAGACCTCAGAGCATCCAGTCGTACGGCAATTTATTAGCGGCAGCCTTGATGGGCCGATCAATAGCGGAGTTGCATAAACCATGAACAGCGCAAAACTTGAACTAACCGTCGGTGTATTTATGCTGATCGGCATCCTCTGCCTGGGATACCTGTCTATCAAACTGGGTAAGATGGAGCTGATCGGTGGCAACAACTACCGCATTTCCGCACGGTTCGACTCGGTTTCCGGATTAAAGCCCGGCGCGCGGGTTGAACTGGCAGGTGTTGAAATCGGCACGGTCGAACGGATCGGCCTTTCAAACGCCAGTGGTGATCAGGCAGAAGTAACCATGAAGATCAAAGACGGGATCAAGATTACTGACGATGTGATCGCCTCGGTCAGAACCAGCGGCATTATTGGTGATAAATTTATCAAACTGAAGCCGGGCGGGTCTGACCAACTGTTAAAAAATGGCGGTAAAATCAGGGAAACAGAATCTGCCATTGATATTGAAGAGCTGGTAAGTAAATTTATCCACGGCAAAGTGGATTAGGAGCATTGAAAACAATGAAGCGATTTACTCGATTACCGCTTGCAGCATTTCTCAGCGCCATATTAACAGCTTCACCAGCCTTGGCCGGAAGTCCCGGCCACACAACGCTGGTATTGGATCTTGAGTCCTGCATCAGTACCGCCCTGCAGGCAGCTCCGGAAATTGGTGAGGCCCAGGCTGACCTTGCCCTTACCAGCAGTAAACTTGACGAAGCCAAGTCATATCGCTACCCGCAAATCAATGTCATATCACTTTTCGGACCGGCACCCGGTGCTAAACGCGAGGATATCAGCCCCACTATCAATACCAACAAGCCTTTCAGCATCCGCGACCTGACCTGGTTTGCCAGTACTGACGTTCTGCTCACCCAGCCACTCTGGACTTTTGGCAAGATCAGCGAAAATATGAAGGCGGCCACCCACGGCACTGAAGTTGACAAGGCGAAAAAGCAGCAAAAAGGCAATGAAGTCGCCCTTGAGGTAAAAAAGTACTACTACAGTGTACTGCTGGCCCGTGAGACCCAAGGGGTATTGACTGAGCTACAGCAATATATGCAGCAGGGTAAAAAGAAGATACAGGAACTGATTGACAAAGAGTCAGACTCCGGTGACCCGATGGATCTGTACAAGATCGACGCCTACTCAGGTGAGATCAACAAGTATATGGAAGAGGCCCTGAAAGGCGAACAGCTGGCGACAGCCGCCTTAAAGGCGCGACTCGGACTGGCTGATAATGTCGATGTCGCAGTAGCAACAGAAAGACTGGAGCTCCCCAATGATACTATCCCAGAGTTGAGCGGAGCCATTGAACGGGCACGGCTGCAGCGCCCTGAATTTAAACAGCTTGCTGAAGGCATGGCTGCTCGTACCGCCCTGGTTGATGCAGCCAAGGCCAACTACTACCCCGATGTTTTCCTGGCCGGTATGGTTTCCTGGGCCTACGCAGATAATCGTGACCGCATCAAGAACCCTTATATCAGTGACACCTTTAAGCATACGTACGGTGGGGTGGCGCTGGGTCTGAAATGGCACCTTGATTTCGGCATTACCGCTGCAAAGGTTGCTGCTGAACAGGCTCAACTTAACCGTCTTTCCAGCACCAAGTCCTATGCGGACAGTTATATCCCTTTACAGACGCAAAAAGCCTGGCTGGAGATGCAGGAGGCTAAGAAGAATGTCACTATCACCCAGAATGCCTTCCAAAGCGCTAAAAAATGGGGAGCAGCAGCCTTGGCAAACTTTGATTTCGGTATCGGCAACCCCCGTGACGTCTTTGATGCGGTCGGGGTTTATGGCAAGATGAAGGCTGCCTACTATCAGTCTATCTTTGACTACAACATGGCCAAGGCCAACCTTGAGTACGCCATGGGTGACCATCAGGTATCAACCAGCAAATAACCTCACTGCCACAAGGAGTTTGATCAATGTTGAAACGGATAATACTACTTGCAATCATTTGCCTTTTTGTCACCACTAGCGCCTTTGCCTCCGTAACAGACACCATTAAAAAAACGGTTAACGATGTGATCCATATCGTGACCGACAAAGAACTCAAGAAAAAAAGTAACGAACAGCGCCGCCGCTCAGCCATCAAGAAATCAATTGCCACTATCTTTGACAGTCAGGAAATGGCAAAGCGAACCCTTGGAAAGCACTGGAATCAACGCACACCGTCCGAAAGAAAGCAGTTTGTTGATCTGTTTGCCACCCTGTTGGAGAACTCCTATGCTGGCAAGATCGAGTCCTATAATAATGAAAAAATTGTCTACACCAAGGAGACACTTGACGGTGATTATGCCGAGGTGAAGTCTAAAGTCATCACCCCCAAACAGGATGAATACACCCTTGATTACAAACTTATGAAAAAAGAAAACGGGGCCTGGATGGTGTATGACGTGGTAATTGAGGGTGTTAGCCTGGTATCCAACTACCGCACCCAGTTTAACAAGATTATCTCCACCAATGGTTACGCTGAACTGGTCAAAAAACTACAAGCCAAGAGCAATGAACTAAAAATGTAACCGGCTTATTTATCTTGACAGCAATCAAACGCTATGCTACAGGGACGCAGCAATAAGTTTCGGACGTGACAGCAGTACTCACGAAGCACCCGCTGGATTGGCCTTGCTTGGCGACACTCCTGCAACAGCTCCGGAAACTTAGAGAACTTTTTTGATCCGGCGCTGTCCGGCAACACACGAAGGAGGAAGTAAAAGATGGCTCAAGGCAAGGTCAAGTGGTTTAACGACACCAAGGGGTTTGGCTTTATCGAGCAAGAAGGTGGCGAGGATGTTTTCGCACACTTCTCAGCTATTCAAAGCGAGGGCTTCAAGTCCCTGGCTGAGGGTGAGTCTGTAAGTTTTGACATTGTTCAGGGCCCGAAAGGTCTGCAGGCAGCAAACATTGTTAAGCTGAAGTAAGAATTTCAGACATAAACCTAGCAGAACGGCCCGTTGAGCAATCAGCGGGCCGTTCTTTTTTTCTGCGGTCCTTTTCTCTGGCGTTGTTGCTGCCCCCCGCTGGACTGTTGACCATCATCAAGCAGCTTGAGCAAATCAGCCCGTCCCAATTCCCGCAATTGCTTTAGCACACGCTGGCGTTCTTCAGGCAGATGCCAGAGCAGGACCGACTTCTGCAGGATCTTCTCCCGGTCCGTCCTGGCAACATGCACCGGTTTACCACTGTCGGGATCCATGCCGGTGTAGTACATACAGGTTGCTGCCGTACCGGGCGTGGGGGTGAACTCCTGCACCTGCTCAACCTTGAGCTTTAAACGCTGTAACTCCTTCAGCAGCAGCACCATCTCATCCACACGGCAACCAGGATGGCCAGACATCAGGTAGGGCACTACTGCCTGAACCTTGCCAGCCTTGCGGCTTTCGTCTCTGAAACGCTCAAGGAAGCGGGCAAACAAAGCTTTGCCTGGCTTACGCATTAACGTGGTGACGGCATCCACTAGATGTTCTGGTGCAACCTTTAAAAGGCCACCAACATGCTGTTCAATCAACGCTTTACAGTACTCGGGCTGCAGTTCCAGCAGGTCATTCCTGATCCCGGAAGTAACGGTCAGGGTCCGAACCCCACTGCAACCGGATGCCTTACGTAGCAAGCTCACTGCAGAACGATCATCAGCCTTCAGATTTGGGCAGGGCTTGGGGTGCAGACAACTGGGCCTTCTACAATTGCTGCCACCATCAGACGCACCACAGCCGGTACCGTACATATTGGCTGTCGGACCGCCCAGATCACTGATTGTGCCGCGAAACCAGGGCTTTTTTGTCAGGACCTGTAGCTCTGCAGTCACCGAACCAGTAGATCGTGACTGGATGAATTTGCCCTGATGTGAACTGATGGCGCAAAAAGAGCAGCCGCCATAGCAACCACGATGGCTGGTCAGCGATGTCTTGATCTGCTCAAAGGCAGGAATTAACTCTCGATAGGAGGGATGTGGTTCTCGACTGAAGGGCAATGCATAAACGGCATCAAGCTCTGCGGTTGTCAGCGGCAATGCCGGAGGATTACAGACCACAAAACGTTCAGCATGGGCCTGTACCAAAGTTTTACCACAGTAAGGATTCTGTTCGCGTTCAGACTGACGGAATGCTTCCAGATAGGCTTCTTTTGCACCACTCACCTGTTCAAAGGAAGGAAGTTCAACACAGCTATCAGGCAGTTGTTTCGCAGTATAGACGGAGCCACGCAGGTCACGAATCTGGTCAAACGACTTACCAGCCTGCAGCCGTCTGGCAAGCTCGAGTAGCGGCTGTTCTGCCATGCCATACACCACCAGATCAGCCTTGGCATCCAGCAGAATAGAACGCCGCACCTTATCGTCCCAGTAATCATAATGAGCAAGACGCCGTAATGATGCCTCAATGCCGCCCAGTGCCACCGGCACATCACGGTACGCCTCCTTGAGACGGGAGGTATAGATGAGTGCCGCCCGGTTGGGGCGGGCACCATGCCTGCCGCCCGGGGTGTAGGCATCATCATGACGCAGTTTCTTGCGAGGCGTGTAATGGGCCACCATTGAATCCATGGCACCGGCTGATACGCCAAAGAACAGGCGTGGACGTCCCAAGGCCATAAACGGCTCTTTTGAACGCCAATCTGGCTGGGCAATAATACCAACCCTGAACCCATGGGACTCCAGCCAGCGCCCTAAGAGCGGCACACCAAAGGCCGGGTGGTCAATGTAGGCATCGCCGGACACCAGAATAATGTCCAACTCGTGCCAGCCACGACCACGGGCTTCATCCAGCGTTATAGGCAGATGGCGGCTCAAGGGAAGATCGCAAGCCCTTCCAACCCTGCGGTTTCAGTAAAACCGCAGATCAGATTCATGTTCTGGATCGCCTGACCGGACGCCCCCTTGACCAGGTTATCAATGGCAGAAACCACCACAATCCGGTTGGCACGGCTGTCCAGGGTGATGCCGATATCGCAGAAATTGGAGCCGCGCACAAAGGCGGTGGAAGGAAACTGCCCCTTGGCTAGCGGACGCACAAACGGTTCATCCTTGTAGGCATCGGTATAGAGCGCCACCAGCTCATCTGTTGTCACCGCTCTGGCTGGAGTAGCATAGATAGTGGAAAGTATGCCACGATCCATCGGCACCAGATGGGGAGTAAAGGTAATGGTTACCGGTTTACCCGCCAGCTCCGACAGTTCCTGCTCGATCTCCGGGGTATGACGATGTGCCCCCCCAACCCCATAGGCCTTGAAGGAGTCATTCACCTCACAGTAGAGCGAATCCACCTTGGCACTACGTCCGGCTCCACTGGTACCGGATTTTGAGTCGGCAATGATGGTGCTAATATCAATCAGTCCGTTTTCCAGCAGAGGCTTCAGGCCCAGGATCACACTGGTGGGATAACAGCCAGGATTGGCCACCAGGCGTGCCTTTCTAATGGTATCTCGACGCAGTTCAGGCAGACCGAAAACTGCTTCCGGTAGCAGCTCAGGATTCAGGTGGGGTTCATACCAGGCACCGTAGACCGCAGGATCGTGCAGACGATAGTCTGCCGAAAGATCAACAACCTTCTTGCCTGCAGCAAGAAAATCCGGCACCACCTTCATGGCTGCCTGGTGGGGCAGGGCCGTAAAGATCAGGTCCGCCTTGGCGGCAATGGCTGCCGGATCCAATGGTTTCAGCACCAGATCACACCGTCCCCGCAAAGTCGGAAATATCTCAGAGATACGCTTACCGGCACTCTGCTCAGAGGTAACACAACTGATCACCACATCAGGGTGACAATCAAGCAGACGGATCAGCTCAAGGCCGGTGTAGCCACTGGCGCCAACAATCGCAACGTTCAGCATGCATTATTCTCCCTGTTCAGACACATACGGTACCCCACCAACCGGCACCGGCTCAATCACATACAACTCATACAAAATGGCCAACAGCAACGGGCCAAAGATGGCACCCAGTACCCCGAAGGCTGCCAGCCCTCCAAAGGCGCCAAGCATGATCGGCAAGATCGGCAGCGTGACCCGGCTGCTCATAAAGATCGGCTTAACCACGTTATCCGACATACCAACAGCAAGAAAACCCCACAAAATCATGATAATGGCCTTGACTGCTGAGCCTTGCAAGTAGAGATACAGGGCAGCGGGCAACCAGATAATAGCGGTTCCCACCACCGGAATCAGGCCACCGATGGCGGTCAAGACAGCCAGAAGTAACGGTGACGGCACACCAAATAGCAGATACGCAGCTCCGGCCAGAATTCCCTGCACCAGGCAGGTTAACAGGGTTCCAAAGATAAAACCGGACAGCACATCCCGCACCACCCTGGACAACTTTTCCTGCAAACCACTCTCCATCGGCAGCATTCTTTGCAACCAGGCAAGAGCCCGTTCACCATCAAGATAGACAAAAAACAGAATAAACAGCATGAAGATCATATCCATCAGAAAACTGAATGAGTTTGCCAGGATAGAGGTCAGAAAGCCAAGCAGTTTTGCCAGCCCTTCCTTGGAATTGGCCATGACACTGTCAGTCAGATTAAAGCTGCTACTACCGATCAAAGACTTCAGCTTAGCCACGTAAGGGGCCAACTGGGGCTGAGCCGACCACTGCTGGAGCAACTTGTCAGCACCACCACTGGTCACAGAACTACTTACAAACTGATAGACCTGTGCAACCTCCTGCGCCAGTACCGAAAGCAGGCTGATCACCGGCAGAACAAAGATCAGCATGACGGCGAGGGTCATTACCCCTGCCGCCCACCCTTCTCGCTGCTTCATAAGACCAAGTAAACGACGATAGGCGGGAAAGGTAATGATGCCGATAATCAAGGCCCAGGCAATGGGGGATAAAAACGGCAGCAGGATCTTGCCCAGCAGGTAGATACCAAGCAGGATAGCGACAAAGGCAGACAATGTCTTCAGCAGGGTACGGTCCATGATGGCCTCTCAGGCAGATGCAATACAAAAGGGGGAAGATCCTTGCGGATCTTCCCCCGTGTAGCACACTTTGCAGTGTATAACCAGTATCCGATTAGCGCTTGGAGAACTGGAAGCGGGCGCGAGCAGCTTTACGACCGTACTTCTTCCGCTCCTTAACCCGTGAATCGCGGGTAATGAAACCAGCCTTCTTCAGCTCGGCACGTTGCTCTGGATCAGCTTCCAGCAGCGCCTTGGTGATACCATGCTTGATGGCGCCGGCCTGACCGGAGTCACCACCACCGCAAACATTGACAAACACATCAAACTTACCGACGTTTTCAGTCAGTTCCAGCGGCTGACGAACAACCATCTTGGAAGTTTCACGACCAAAGTACTCATCAAGGGTCTTGTTGTTAACAACGATACGACCAGCGCCGGGCTTAAGCCAAACGCGAGCTATCGAACTTTTTCTTTTGCCAGTGCCGTAGAAGCTGACTGCTGCCATATCTTTATCTCCTCAAATAAAACGTGTAATCGGTACAGTTACAGGGATAGCTGAGCCGGCTGTTGTGCCTCATGGGGATGACTGCTGCCGGTGTACACCTTCAGCTTCTTCAGCATGTGACGGGACAGTTTGTTCTTGGGCAGCATACCCTTGACAGCCTTACGGATCAACTCTTCAGGCTTTTTAACCAGCATCTCGCTTGCGGTAGTAGACTTGATACCACCAGGAAAACCGGAGTGGCTGTAATAGGTCTTGTCAGCCATTTTATTACCGGTAAGGGCAATTTTATCGGCATTCAGCACCACTACAAAATCACCGGTGTCTACGCTAGGGGTATAAATAGCCTTATGCTTACCACGCAGTACGTTAGCAATCTGGGTAGCCAAGCGCCCCAGCACAGCATTTTCAGCATCAACCACAAACCACTGATGGTTAACGGTTTCTTTTTTAGCAACTTCTGTTCTCATTACGAACCTCACACACGGTCTCGACCAGCTTTACTGTTGGTCGTAGCACCGCCTTAGTTTTACGAAGAGGTGTACCATACGTGACCACCAAAATAGTGTCAAGCAAAAAATATATCCCGTATCCCGAACGGAGTTGCCAGGAAAGGGGGTTCTGTGCTACAGAGACAGAACTTTTATCGCCGTTTTTGCAAGGAATCAACCATGAGTATCAATCAGCACGAGATCGAACATGTGGCAAAACTTGCCCGGCTTTCACTGCGGGATGATGAAAAGCAGCTTTTTACCGAACAGATGGAGGCCATTCTGGCCTATGTCGAGACCCTGAACGAGCTGAACACCGATGGTATCAGCCCCACCTCCCACGCGGTACCGATGGAGAACGCCTTCCGTCCTGACTGCGTGACCCCGTCCATTGGTCACGACCGCGCCTTGGCCAATGCCCCTGACAAGAACGAAACCTACTTCCGGGTTCCCCCGGTTATAGAATAACTACGAGAATACATCTATGGAACTTTACGAACAGACCATCCATGACCTTCAGAGCCAGCTACAGGCACGCCAGGTCTCCTCGGCTGAGATCACCAGCTCTTTTTTAGACCGGATTGCTTCCACCGACCCGTCCATTAACGCCTTTATCACCGTCACCAAAGAACAGGCATTGGCTGATGCGCAGGCGGCAGACCAACGTCTTGCAACCGACGACTGCACCCCCCTGACCGGCATTCCGGTGGCGCTGAAAGACATCTTCCTGACCGAAGGGGTGCGCACCACCTGCGCCTCAAAGATGCTGGACAACTTTATCGCCCCTTATGACGCCACCGCCTGGGCAAAAATGAAGTCCCAGGGTGCTGTGCTACTGGGCAAGTTGAATCAGGATGAATTTGCCATGGGCTCCTCCTGCGAGAACAGCGCCTTCGGCCCCACCCGCAACCCCTGGAACAAGGATCATATTCCCGGCGGTTCATCCGGTGGTTCTGCTGCCGCCATTGCCGCCCAGCAGGCCGTGGCCACCCTGGGCACTGACACCGGTGGTTCCATCCGTCAGCCTGCCTCCCACTGCGGCTGCGTTGGCCTTAAACCCACCTATGGCCGAGTCTCCCGCTACGGTGTGATCGCCTATGCCTCTTCACTGGATCAGGTTGGGCCGATGACCCGCGACGTGACCGATGCCGCCCTATTACTGGGAGCCATAGCCGGCCATGACCCCAAGGACTCCACCAGCGTTGATTGTCCGGTGCCGGACTACACCGCTGCCTTACCGCAGGGAGCAAAGGGGCTCAAGATCGGCCTGCCCAAAGAATATTTTATTGCTGGTCTCGATCCTGATGTCCAACAGGCCATGGATCAGGCGATTGCAGTCTATCGCAAGCTGGGTGCGGAGTTTGTCGAGGTATCCCTGCCCCATACCAACTATGCCGTGGCCACCTACTATCTGATCGCCACAGCCGAGGCCAGCTCTAACCTGGCCCGTTACGAAGGAGTTCGCTTTGGACACCGCGCCAAGGACACTGCCGGCCTAATCGACCTGATGATGCAGTCCCGCTCAGAAGGTTTTGGAGCCGAGGTCAAGCGCCGGATCATGCTGGGCACCTATGCCCTCTCCTCCGGCTACTATGATGCCTACTACATCAAGGCTCAGAGAGTACGCACCCTGATCCAGCAAGACTTTATCGAGGCGTTCAAGTCAGTTGATCTGCTGTTGACTCCGGTGGCGCCCACCCCGGCCTTCAAAATCGGTGAAAAGACTGCCGATCCGCTGCAGATGTATCTGTCCGACATCTTCACCATCCCGGTCAACCTGGCCGGCATCTGCGGCATCTCGGTTCCGGCTGGCATCAGCAGCAACGGCCTGCCGATCGGACTGCAACTGCTGGGACGCCCCTTTGGCGAAGAGACCATCCTTCGTGCGGCTTTTGATTTTGAACAAGCCACCGACTGGCATACCAGGAAGGCAGCACTATGAGATTCCAACCGGTTATCGGACTTGAGGTCCACGTACAACTAAAGACTGACAGCAAGATCTTTTGCGGCTGTTCCACCCGCTTCGGCGCTGAGCCCAACCTGAACACCTGCCCGGTCTGCCTGGCCCTGCCCGGCGCCCTGCCGGTTTTGAATCAGAAGGTGGTGGAGTTTGCCATTATGGCCGGTCTGGCCACCAACTGCTCTATCAGCCCCACCAACATCTTTGCACGCAAGAACTACTTCTACCCTGACCTGCCCAAGGGCTACCAGATCAGCCAGTTTGATCTGCCGATCTGCCTGGCCGGTCATCTGGATATTGCGGTAGGAGACCAGACCAAGCGGATCGGCATCACCCGTATCCATATGGAAGAGGATGCCGGCAAACTGGTCCACGGCCAGGGTGGCGGTTCCGGGGTGGACCTGAACCGGGCCGGCACACCACTTTTAGAGGTGGTTTCCGAGCCGGATATGCGCACCGCCGATGAAGCGGTGGCCTATCTGAAAAAGCTGTACCAGATCGTCACCTATCTGGGGATCTGCGACGGCAACATGGAGGAAGGTTCATTCCGCTGTGATGCCAACGTCTCGGTCATGCCGGTGGGATCAGACACCTTCGGCACCCGGGCTGAGATCAAAAACGTCAACTCCTTCAAATTCGTCAAGGCTGCCATTGAATACGAGATTGCCCGCCAATGTGAACTGATCGAGGATGGCGGCACCGTGGTACAGGAGACCCGCCTGTTTGACCCCAGCAAGGGGGTAACCCGCTCCATGCGGGGCAAGGAAGAGGCTCACGACTACCGCTACTTCCCGGACCCGGACCTGGTACCGGTGGTGATCTCTGATGACTGGATCAAGCGGGTCAAGGGCGATCTGCCTGAGCTGCCGGAGACCAAATTCAACCGTTTCCTGACTGACTACAGCCTGCCTGAGTACGATGCCGATGTTTTAACCTCATCACGCCCGCTGGCCGATTATTTTGAGCAGTGCGCCCAGTCTTGCAACAACGCCAAATCGGCTGCCAACTGGGTCATGGGTGAGTTGACCCGTTCCCTGAATGACAACGCAACCACCATTGAAGACAGTCCGGTCTCCCCGGCCCAACTGGCAGGATTGATCAAGCTGATTGATGGCGGCACTATTTCTGGTACCATTGCCAAAAAGGTTTTTGAAGAACTGTGGAAAAACGGGGGCGAAGCTGCCGCCATTGTGGAACAGCAGGGGCTGGCCCAGGTCTCTGACACCGGTGCCATTGAAACCGCCATTGACCAGATCATGGCCGCCAACATGGGCCAGGTTGAGGAGTACCGTGGCGGCAAGGACAAGGTCTTCGGCTTCTTTGTCGGTCAGGTGATGAAGGCGATGAAGGGCAAGGCCAATCCGGCGGTGGTCAACGACCTTCTGAAACAGAAACTGGCAGGATAGTCCATCTGGAGAACACCATGCCTCAAACCGTCATGATTGTCGATGATGCCCTGTTCATCCGCACGGTCCTACGCAACATGCTGGAGGACTGCGGGTATCACACAATAGCTGAGGCTGGCAGCGGCCTTGAGGCCCAACGATACCTGCACACGGTCAAACCGGATCTGATCTTTCTGGATATCATCCTGCCTGATGCCAACGGCATCGAGATACTGGATGATATCCGCTGCAGTCTGCCGGCGACAAAAGTCATCATCTGTTCCTCCATCTCCCAGGAACAGACCATCCAAAAGGCGCTGCAGCACGGTGCTGCAGCCTACCTGCAAAAACCGTTCACCCAGGAAACCGTTGCTGCCGTACTCAGGCAGCTGGAAGACAGCTAACCATGGACATCTCCCGCTACCGGGACCTGTTTGTCAGCGAATCCCGGGAACATCTGACGGTGCTCAGCGCATTAAGCATGCGCTGTGAAGAAGGAGTTACCGACTCCGACAGCATTAACGAGATGTTCCGGCATGCCCACTCCCTGAAGGGGATGGCAGCCACCATGCAGCTTGGCCCGATCACCACCCTCTCCCATGCCCTGGAAGACCTGCTGTCCCTGATCCGCTCTGGCCATTTCAGTCCTACCCGAAACACAGTGGATCTGATGCTGACTGCCATTGACACCCTGGAACAGTTGGTGGCACTAGTGGCACAGGGGGGAGAGCTGCCGGACAGTGACGACCTGGCCAGCCGGATTCGGAACCATGCAGCATCGACAGAAGAGGCAGCACCGACAGCCCCCAAGCCTGCTACTATCCAGACAAAACCGGCAGCAGAGCCAGCTGAATCTCTTTTCCGCGCCAGCGATGAGAACAGCACCACCCGGATCCGCACCTCGCTGCTTGACCGGCTGGTCACTATTTCCGGTGAGCTGCTGACGGTACGCCATACCCTGGAAGACTGGAGCAGCCGTAATCAGGCTGACGAACTTCAACCGCCGCTAAAAGAGCTTTCCACCCTGTTGCGTCAACTCCAGAACGAGGTATTCCAGGCCCGGATGCTGCCGTTTGGATCAATTGCCGAGCGTTATCCCCGCATGGTACGGGATCTGGCCCGCAAGAGTGGCAAAGAGCTTACCTTCCAGATCTACGGTGACACCATTGAGCTTGACCGGGGAGTACTGGAACAGATCATTGAACCGCTGGTACACCTGCTGCGTAACGCCGTTGACCACGGACTAGAGACCCCGGCAGAGCGGGTGGCCTGCGGCAAACCACCGGTCGGCAGTATTTCCCTGAGTGTCAGCCGACTGGCTGATCAGGTGCTGCTGGAGGTTCGGGATGACGGGCGTGGCATGGACCCGGCACGGATCCGTTCCAAGGCGATTGCCCAGGGACTCTTGAATGAACAACAGGCTGCCGATCTGACACCACAGGAGATCCTGCTGTTGATCTGCAGCCCCGGTTTCTCAACCGCCGCAACCGTAACCGACATTTCAGGCCGGGGCGTAGGGATGGATGTGGTTCAAAACGCAATCCAGACCATTGGCGGCACCCTGACCATTGACTCCACACCGGGGCATGGTTCCACCTTCACCCTGCGGCTACCGATCAGCGTGGCCATCATTCATGCCCTGATGGTAGCCTGTGGTGAACTCCAGCTGGCAGTGCCGGTCAGCGCCATTACCAGCACCTGCGAGGTACAGCGCAACGAGATTATTCAGAAAGGGCGCGACCTGTATCTGCTGCGTGACGGCACAGAGATACCGCTCCGCAACCTACCACGTTTTTTCCGGCAGCGCGAAACCTTGTCAAGCAACGAGATGCTGCCGATATTACTGGCCGAATCAAACAAGCAACCGGTTGGACTGCTGGTAGACCGCCTTTTGGGCCAGCAGGAAATCTTTACCCGGCCCCTGCGCCATCCCCTGGCAGACCTGCGTGGCATTTCCGGCTCCTGCCTGCTGGGCAACGGCCAGATTGTCTTTATTGTTGACCCAACTGCCTGCGTCGGCAGGCTTTGTACGGAGAACCAGCCATGAAACAACTTATCAGCACCTGTATCCTTGCCGTTCTACTCTGCTGCAGCTCCAACCCGGCCCTGGCTGCCGAGGCCACCCTGCAACAGGTCATTGCCACCCTTGAGCAAGGCTACGCCTCACTACAGGACCTGCAGGCCGGCTTCAGCCAGTCAACCACCCTGGCCGGATTTCCCAAGCCCCAGAAAGGGCACGGCGAACTGACCCTGCGCCGTCCGGCACAAGGGACCGCCCAGTTCCGCTTTGACTATGTTACACCGAAGCAGAGCATCATCTCCAACGGCAAGCAGGTCTGGTTCTACCAGCCAGAGAACAGGCAGGTACTGGTTTCCTCATTGGAAGGGATGATGAAGGGGGGCAACAGCATCGGCATGGCCTATCTGACCGGGCTTGGCAATGTCTCAAAAGACTTTAACGCTACCTTTGCCAAGCCGAACCGTGACAAACAGGGCAACTACCTGCTTGACCTGACCCCCCGCAAGCCGACACCGGTCCTGTCCCGTCTGCGACTGACCATCCATGAAGAGGCGGTCAATGCCCTGCTGGCTGATGGACAGACCAAAGAACCGTTCCCGATAGTAGCCTCAACCGTGGTTGACGGCAGCGGCACAGAAACCCGGATCAGCTATAGCCGGATACGGACCAACAGCGGCCTTTCAGCCGCAAAATTCAGCTTTAAAGTGCCGCAAGGCGTCGAAATAATAAAACCATAGGTTCAGGTCAAGGTTAAGGTTAAGCGTTTTTGCTCAACCTCAATCTCAACCTCAGCCTGACTCTTCCAGGAGGTTTGCCCATGCCGTCGTTTGACATTGTATCCAAGGTAGATATGCAGGAAGTAGACAACGCCGTTAATCAGGCCATCAAGGAGATCGGCCAGCGCTATGACTTCAAGGGATCCAAGAGCGAGATCACCCAGGAAAAGGACAGCGTCAAGGTACTGGCGGATGACGATTACAAACTGAAGGCGGTCATCGACGTTCTGCAGTCCAAGTTTCTCAAGCGCAACATCTCCATCAAGGCACTGCAGTATGGCAAGGTCGAGCCAGCCTCAGGCGGTATGGTGCGCCAGATCATCTCGGTCCAGCAGGGGATATCAAAGGAAAAGGGCAAAGAGATCATTGCCGTAATCAAGGAAAGCAAACTCAAGGTCCAGGCCCAGATTCAGGATGATCAGGTACGGGTCACCGGCAAGAACCGCGATGACCTGCAGGATACGATTCAACTGTTAAAAGGCAAGGATCTGGGCGTTGAGATGCAGTTTACGAACTTCAGGGAATAGGGGACATACTCCGTGAGTAATCAGGCAAAACAGAAAGTAAGCATGGTCAGCCTGGGCTGCCCCAAAAACCTGGTGGATGCTGAGGTAATGCTGGGGGTTCTGTCACAGCAGGGCTATGAAATCACCATGGATGAAAAAGAAGCTGATGTGATCATCGTCAACACCTGTTCCTTTATCAAAGAAGCCAGGGAAGAGAGTGTTGACGCCATCCTTGATCTGGCTGACCGCAAGGATGACGGCAACTGCAAGACCCTGATCGTTGCCGGTTGCCTGCCGCAACGCTATCAGGAAGAACTGGCCAAAGAGCTGGAAGAGGTGGATATCTTTATCGGCACCGGCGACTATCCCCGTATAGCCGAAATCCTGGCTGAACATACCGCCCAATCCGGTCAGATCTGTTACGTGGGTGATCCCAACTACATCTATGATGAAGATCTGCCACGGTTAAATTCATCTCCCGGCTGGTATGCCTATCTCAAGATCGGTGAGGGCTGTTCCAACTGCTGCACCTACTGTGTCATTCCCTCTCTGCGCGGCCCGTACCGCTCCCGTCCCCTGGATGCCCTGGTGGCTGAGGCGGAACGGCTGGTAAAAGGCGGCGTACGTGAACTGATTCTGGTTTCCCAGGACATCACCCGCTACGGCACAGATATGGATGATACCAGCAGTCTCGCCGAGCTGATTCGGCGCCTGGCTGCCATTGATGACCTGCAGTGGATCAGGCTGCTGTACGCCTATCCTGACGGCATTACCGATGAGCTGATTGAACTGCTGAAGACCGAGCCCAAGCTCTGCAAATACCTGGATATTCCGATCCAGCATATTAGCGACAACATCCTCAAACGGATGAAGCGCCGAGCCGGTGAGCAGCAGACCCGTGATCTGATCGAAAAATTGCGGCGGGAAGTACCGGGTATTACCCTACGCACCTCATTGATCGTCGGCTTCCCCGGCGAGACCGTTGACGACTTCCTGAACCTGCTCCAGTTTGTTGAAAGGGCCCAGTTTGACCGGCTGGGGGTCTTCTGTTACTCAAAAGAAGAGGGAACCCCGGCAGCAGAGATGCTGGATCAGGTATCCGAGCGGGTCAAGCGGGAGCGTCACCGCAAGCTGATGAAGGCCCAGGCGAGGGTCTCATTCCGCCGCAACCGGGCCATGGTGGGTAAGATTGAGCAGGTGATCGTGGAAGGCTACAGCGAAGAGACTGAACTGCTGCTGAAGGGGCGCACCAGCCGTCAGGCCCCGGATATTGACGGGCAAGTCTACATCACCTCCGGCCATGCCGATATCGGCGATATTGTGGCCTGTAAGATTACGGACTCGTCCGATTATGACCTGGTGGCGGAGATGATGGAGGAACAACCCTGAAAACGGCAGTTACTCACGCGGAGCAACTGTTTTTCCAGGTTTAACCGTTACAAAAAAGGCTCCCGCCATCCGGCAGGAGCCTTTTTGCTACCCACAACACTATACCATCAGAACTTACCGATCACGTTAAAGAACCAGCCATGACTACGGTAGGAAAGATCGGTCATGTCGTCGGAGAAGTCGGTAAAGTTGTACCCTACCCCAGCCTTCAGGTTCTTGCTGATATGGTAGTAAACCGCCGTCAGGAAACCGCTGCGCATATCCTTTGCCTCGGTCACAGCCAGGGTGCGGTACTCACCCATCAGGTCCCACTTTCTGATCAGGTGGAAATCAGCCCGGGCAACCCCCAACACCGCATGGCTGTCAAACCAATCCCCGGCGGTCTTGCTCGGCTTCAACTGACTGTAACGGTAGCCCAGCTTACCTCCTACTGACAGATACTTGCAGAGATCATAGATGGCATCCGCTGCCAACACATGGCTACGCTGGACATAATCCGCAACCTGACTGCTGGCGGTCAGCTGACCGGCTGTGGGGGTATCCTGGAAATAGGTATACTTGAACAGGGCATTCAAACGGTCATTCATCACCGGACGATAGGCCGCACCGGTCACCAGCTCCACAAAGTCGCCATCATAGAAGGCTCCACGGTTGTTACGGCTGATGGAGAAGTTCACCTTCTGGAACCAGCGCCAGTCCTTATCTACCTGATAGGAAAGCGAGTTACGCACCAGCCATACATGGCGTTCACTGGTGCTGCCGTCTTCATGGCGATATTCCAAGTTACCAGCATATTTGATCTTGTCCTTCTTATAGCCCAGTGAGAAGCCTGCTACTTGGCGTTTCAGGTCACCTGCCACGGCATCGGAGACAACCCCCACTTCCCCTTTAAACCCATAGGTCCAGCGATCATTGGGGGACAGATCAAGACCAAAGGCATTCACCAGACTTTCTGATCCGGCCCCACTGGTTGCCTTGGTTTCGCCATAGATTGCCATCTCATCACTAATCCGGTACTTGGTACCGGTTACCGCCGTGCTGTAACGGCCACGGGCATTGGTATCAGGACGTTGTGATTCCATACTGTAGGTCAGGTAGACGTTACTACGATCGTTAACCCGGTAATCACCGCCCAACAGACCGCCCATACCACCATCGCCACCAGAGACCTCGGCATTCAGTCGGAACCGGTCAGTCACCTGCCAGCCGCCCCCCAGACCACCGCGGTCATTATCGCTGCGGTTTCCGGTTTTCTCCGCTGTACCTTGCAGAAAGCCATACAGGTCCCAGTTGCCGGGCTGCGGCTTACCATCTTTCCCGACAGTCAGCGGCTTATAATGTACACGGCCCTGGATATCGGTCCGCTCGCCGTTTTCCGACAGAATTGAACTGGCATTGGCAACGGCGGTCCAGCGGTCATCATGGCGAGTAGCAAGCCCCAGCTGCCATTCCGGCAACATCTGCCAGCTGATGGTGCCTTCAACACTGCGAGCGGTTTGAGAGTCTGCCTGACGATCATCAACCTTTACGTCAGCATCCACACCTGGGACAACAGGAGCAGTGATACGTCCGCCCTGCTTGCGCTCCGCCTCACTTGAGGCGCTGATCTGACCGGGACCGGAGAATCCTTTGTCCTTATCCTGCCAGTACACACTGGCCTTACCCTGGGCGCCTGCAGCCAGATCGTTCAGATCCACCTGTGCCTCAACCCGCTTGGCATTAGCCTTGTCGCCAACGGTTGCAGAACTGCTGTAGGCAAAACCACCATCAACTGAATTCTGCTGGCCTGCCCCCGGCCCTTCTGAACGGGCTATCTCAGCCTTGAGGTAGGTGTTCTGGGTATAGCGTGCCATCACATCAACACCACCAAGGCGTTGCTGCTGCTCATTTTCCCCCTGCCGGAATCCGGTCACCCCCAACCGCAGGTAATCACCCATCCACCAACGCCCCTGGAAACCAAGGGAATAGCCATCAACCGCGGTGACTCCCGGCACATATTCGTAGGTGGTCACCAGATACATCGGATTGCCGGACAGATTGGCCGTAGAGATCCAGGAACCACTGCCACTGACACTGGAAAGCGGGCTGTTCAACAGCAATCGTCCCTGCAGATAGTTCATCTCGTAATCCTGGGCAGGCACCAGCTGTTTACGCTCCAGCACCAGACCGGAATCCTTGTCACGTACCTCAACCCAGATATTTTCAGACCCCTGGGTAATATCAAGATGCCGCAGATAGTAGAGCGACCCACCGGTACCACGGAATTCATCACGGGATTGCAGGGTGCCCGGTTCAGCAGCAAAGGCGCTCAGATCGAACTTCTTCTCACCGAATGAGGTGATGTCGGTACTCTTGAGTTTCAATTGGGCACCGTACAGCGCACGGCTGAACTGGGTCAACTCAGTGCCGGTCCACTGGGTCTGGAAATTACCCCACATGATCTGGGAGTCACCACGTTCCAAACGGACATAGAATTTGCCGTAGGTAGGGGCATCCTCAACCAAGGTACTGTCGTCACCATAGACCGGATAGTAGCGGTCAGCATCAATACGACGCAGCAAATAGCGGGGATCTTTGGAGGTAAAATTACGGAACAGGTCTTCAACCGGCTGCTCACCGGTATCGGCAGCAGCAGTCAGCAGGTACTCACCCTTGATCAGGCCTTTCAGATAAAAGGCTCCCCGTCCATCCACATAGGTTTTGGCATCATAATGCTTGGTATCAGCATTTACCAACGCGGCCGGACCGCTAGTGTGGTTCTGCCCCACGGTTAGATCACCGATAGCCACATAGAACCAGTCCTGATCCGCAATGGTCAGATTACGGGAGAAGGTTGCCTTGCTGCCGTCAGGATCAGTGACCGCCACCGTTACCGTATGGGGACCGGCAGGCAGAATCTGGCGCACGGCAAACTTACCGTCCTTATCCACCGGGACCACCGTGCCAAGGCTTTCAACCCGCTGACCAGGGCGGATTTCCTTGCCGTTGACGGTCACGGTGCCGCCATGTACCGGTATAGTCGCCAGGGCGCGGGAATCCTGGCCCCAGCCAATCAACCGCTCTCGTTCCGGCGTATCGATATCCTTATGGGGGCGAGCCTTGTCCAGCAGGCGCAACGGCTTGACCGCTGTTTCATCAAAACGTCCGGAACGATCATAGACCCGCAACAGAAAGACCATCTCTTCCGGGGCATCCATAGGCGGCGTCCAGCGTGCCATGCCGTCCCACTTGGCCGGGATAACCGCAAGCGGCTTGGCAGTGGGGCGTTTGCCGACAAATACCCTGATCTCTGCATTCTTGATCCAGGCCTGATAGTTGGCATAGGCGCCAAATTCAACTGTTTCGCCACGCACCACGCCATCGGGATAGGACCAGGTATTCAGAGCCGGTTTTGCCTCCAGCGGATCAAAGCGGATCTGGATATCGTTCTTTTCCAGGGCAACGTCAACGCAACGCTGACGATCCGCCTCAGGCATCAGGTTATCCTTACCAACCGGCTGGCCATCTACGGTAATACGGAACGGAAGATTGTTGATATCTGAAGGACCTGCTACACCGCACGGTCCCCGCGGAGGGGCTGGCGGCACAACGCGCGGTCCGACCGGAGGCTGCAGAGGCGCAGGTTTGGCAACCGCAGGCGCTGGAACCGGCAACGTCGCCGGTTTTGCTGCTGCCGGAGCCGGAGGCACCGGCACAGCAACCGCTGCCTGCTGCTTCGGCTGCTGTGCAGTCGGTTCCTGTTCATCTTCATACCAGATCGCTATCTCAGTCCGGCGGTTCCGGGCACGTCCCGCCTCGGAACGGTTATCGGCAATCGGCACCGACTCACCTCTGCCACTGCTGGCAACCGCAGTATCCGGCACCCCCAGTGCCTTCTGAAGATAACGGGCCACTGCAGCGGCGCGGGCCTCAGACAGGACCTGATTGTTGGCAAACAGTTTTCTGGTCTTTGCTGCGATCCGCACGTTATCGGTATGCCCCACTACCTCAATCCGGATCTGCTGCTTGCCCTTCAAGCGGGCCACAATCTGATCAAGGTGTTTGATCGCAGCGGGCAACAGACGATCCTTGCCGGACTCAAACAGGGCTCCGGTCATGGTATCACCCATCCGGGCCACCACTTTGGGGGCCGGAATAACCGGGGTAGCTTGTGCAGCAGCAGCCTTTTGTGCCGAAGCTGCTGCTGCAACAGGCGGTGTCGCCGGCTTCGCCGCTTCAGCGGATGTTGCTACCGTCACCGGGGTGGCAGCGGACGCCACCGGGGCAACAGCCGTTGTCTTCTGGCTGCGGGGCATAAAGACCGAACCGGGCAATGATGCGCCAAACGGTGTTGCCCGTTCACTGCTGGGTGGCAGAAACTCAAGGTAGGTTCTGCTGTCATCCACCCGCTTACCGCTCTGATCAAAGGTGGCTGGCGGCTTAACAAGTTCACTTTCCGGTATAATTACGTACTCTTCAAGCTGGCCAGCCTTTTTCATGCCTAGCGCTTCTTTGCTGGCGGCAGACCTACTGGAAAAATCACCAAAGAAAACACTGGTCAGACCATGCACCGTCCTGCCCGATGCTGCCTTGACCCCCTTCTTCTCCAGCTTGACCAGCTCTTCATCTACATACTGTTGCTGGGCATAGGCGCCCACCTGAATAAAGTACCGTTCAGCTGACGCAGCAGTCAGCATGAACAGGCTGCACAACAGGGCCAATGTTATTGTTAGCAGTGTTCTGTGGAAGATGGTTTTCATTTCGCCACCTCCAGCAGTTCATCTTCAATCGAGAGTGGGTACTCTTCGTCCAGCGCCTCCCATTTTCGTCGCAGCAGACTGGTCAATTCCTTCAATCGTTCTTTGGCCTTTGCCTCATCCTTCACGCTCTGACGGAACACCAGCCGGACCACGCTGGGCCGCGACCGCAACTGTTCGGGCAACGCTTCAAAGCGTTTCTTCCACTCCACTTTCAGTTCAACAGAATCCTTTTCAAACGCCTCGGCGCTCACCTCAACCCGCACCACCCGGTGAATGGTTGCACCAAAGTTCAGCTTCACCATCTTGCCGCGGGTAGCCCGGACAACACGGGGGTTCTCGGTGGTGACCCGGAAGCCGCTGGGCAGGGTCCGCTCATCCAGTTTCATGATGAAGTTTGAACCACGATCCATCTGGGGGACGATTGCACAGGGCACATGGAACCGTCCTTCTGCATCGGTAGTCACCAGCCAGCCCTTGGCAGTGGCGACCCGTATATTGGGAATGCCCGGCTCACCGCCATCCTGGTACCCGTTGGCATTCTGATCATCAAAGACCTTGCCGATGATATCGGTGCAGTCAAAGGTCGGATCAGGCACCACCTTGACCGTGGCCGTGGCCACGTTGGAAACCGCGCTGTTCACCAGATTGTTCAGCGCCCAGGCCCGGTTGACATACTCGCCGTCACCCACACCGGAACCAACCACCAGCACCAGGGTCAGGGTCTTGGTCTCATTAGGGGCAAAGGTCAGGTTAGGCCAACGCATCACCCTGCCGCTGGCCTGCGGCTCAATTGCCACGCCGTTCAGGCGTGCGCTGCCGCTGCGATACTTGAAGCCTGGCGGCAGCTCATCGATCAGGTCAATATTTGGAATACTGGCAGAGAGGGTGTTACGGGCCTGAATGGTGTACGGTACCAGATCACCACGGGGCACATTCACCTTGGGGGTGGTCTTGGTCACAAAGATCGCCCCACCCAGGATCGGGTCGATCGGCAGGTGGTTGTTAACCACGCCGGCAGAAGCACCGGAAAGGGTGAATGTCAGATAATAAGTGGTGGTCTGAGCACCACTTGGCGCAGTGGCCTGCCCCTGTATTGCCACATTGCCTGGGCCTGCCCCTGGATTAAAAGGACCAGCGGTAGGTGGTATGATGGTAGAGGGACCAGGCATGTATGAAGCTGGCGGAGTTACCGCAAGAGTATAGGTTCCAGCAGGAGCACCGCCCAGCAAAAGGAACTGGTAGAAACCGGTAGCATCAGTGGTCTGGCTCTGGTTGGCGGCACCTCCCACAAGATGGATCGCCGGATTAAAACCACCAGGGCCGCTGATAGCAACTGTAGCGCCTGCAACAGGGGCACGGGTAATCGAGTTATACACCACGCCGGATGGATCAACCGGCAGGCTCTGTTGCACTATATTCGCGCCAGGATTAAGCGTCAGGCTATTCAGTGTACCATCAGTGGTCACTGCACCTGCCGGGTTGGCTACACTCACCACACCAGAGGTGAATGCCGTTGCCGTTTCGTTTGGAACAGCCAGACCATACACCAGACCAGTCGTCGGGTGACGGAACAGCACCTGATACCCTGTTCCCGGCGCCAAACCGGTAAATGAATAGGCACCGTTTGCATCAGTCGTTGCAGTAGCAACCAGAACACCGTTCAGCTGCAGATCCACACGCCAGCCGGGCAAGCGTGGTTCACCACCATCCAGCACACGGTTATGATTAATATCCAACCAGGCAGTACCGCTCAGGCTGGCAGCACCGGCAATCGCGGTTGGATCAATGGCCGTGTTGTTGCCATCAAAACCTGCTGGTTCTCCACCACCGGAAATAACCGCTGTATTGGTTAATATCTGACCGTCAAAGCCAGCACCTACAGTAACCCTTAGGGTAATTGGATTTCCAGTAGCACCGGCACCTATAGATGTACTGCTGGTACAGGTAACCACGGTTGCCCCTACAGCCCCGGAACAACTCCAACCGGTTCCGGTTGCAACAGCAGCCACGGTCATACCTGCCGGCAGCGTGTCCACAACGGCAACAAGACCGCTGGTGGCTACCGTACCGATATTTCCAGGGGTAATGGTGTAATAACCGGTGCTGCTACTGGAGGCGAAGTTTGCCGGACTGTGGCTCTTGGTAATGGTCAGGTCAGGCGCTGCACCGGGTTGTTCGGCAAAATTATTTTCTGCAGATACGGTATTAACGCCAACCAGGCTGATGCCTGATATCTCTGACGGTACATCCCCCACCGCAGTCGCTGCTCCTCCGGTACTGCCGACCGTTGTTGTGCCATTGGTGGTTCCAGCTGGTTGATTGGGCTGGGCCACCGCATAGGTGCCTTCCGGCAGACCGGTAAAGCTGTAGCTGCCATCAGTTGCAGTGGTAGTTGTCGCCGTCACGGGGTTACCGTTGATATCCACGCCGGTCAGGTTAAGCGTCTGTCCGCCAATCCCGTGATCCGGCGGGTTATTCAGCAGCCCGTTGTTATTGTAATCAAGGAACAGCCAGCCGGAAATCCTGCGGCCATTGGGAATTTCAGCAAAGTTGTTGCCGCTTGCGGTGGTATTGGGCGGCAGGATAATAGTGGCGATACTGCTTGGCAGGACCAAAACACCTGTAGCTGTCCCACTTGTTCCGCCATTGGCAACAGTACCGGCAACCGTCTTGCCGTTACTGGTCCCGCCAGGCTGGGTCGGTTCACGCACCGAATAGGTGCCTGGCGCAAGGTTATTGAAACTGTAGCTGCCATCAGCAGCAGTGGTGGTAGTTGCTATAACCGTGCCGCCGTTATCCTGCAGTTCAATGGTCACTGCGGCCAGGGCTGTATCAACGCCATCCTTGACGCCATTATTGTTTTCGTCCTTAAACACCACGCCGGAGATGGTCGAAGGAACCACTTCAGCGAAATTGTTGTTGGTTGAACCATCAATCTGGCCTGCGTTGGCACCAAGTACAATACTGGTGATCTGACTGCTGGTGCTGGTCGGGTTGGAGGCTGTGCCTGGCGTGCCGCCACCGCTGCCGATGATGCCGCCTGCAGTGGTTATGCCGTTGGTTGTGCCGCTCGGCTGCACGGACTCACAGATAGAATAAGTTCCTGCCGCCAGATCTGAGAACAGATAATTGCCCAGCACATCGGTTGTTGTAGAGCTTACCAGCGCACCACCGCAGGTAGCACCGGAATGCAGTTCAATACTGACGCCCTGAATCGATGTATCAGTGCCGGATTCAAAAGTGCCATTCGGGGTGACATTGTTATCTTTGAACACCTTGCCGGACACATAACCCAGCGTACTGACCGTCAGGGTGGCATTGGCAGGCTGCTGGTTGTTACCAGAATTGGTTTGCAGAGCGCCGGCCGGAATATTGTTGTTATGGACACCCGGCGTGGCACCAGTCACATTAACACTGATGGTACAGCCGCCTGCGGGGATGCTAGTCCCGTTGTCCAGGGCAATGGTACCTGCGCCAGCCACTGCTGTAACAGCGCCGATACCACCACCGCAAGAATTTGCCTTGGCTGGAATTGCAGCGACCACTATGGCGCCCGGCGCGGTGGGCAGGGTATCAGTAAATAGCGAGCTCAAGGTAATGGCGCTTGCATTGCTGTTGCCAAACACAATTGTCAGTGTGGATGTGCCATTAGGCGGTATTACCGCAGGCGAGAACTGTTTGCTGACCGTTGGCGGGTTCGAGACAATAATCTGCGCACTGGTGGGCTCTTCGTTGCTGATCCCTTCAAAGGTGGTGACACCGCCTGATGCAATGCTATTGGTATAGCTGCCGGAGATATTGGAGAGCAGGTCTACCGTAACCGTACAATTGCCTGTTGCCGGGATGGTTGCCCCGCTAAGACGTACAGACGTTCCTGAGGCAACTGCAGTCACCGTACCACCGGCACAGGTGGTGCTGGCATTGGGGACTGTGGCCACCACCAGACCTGTTGGTAGAGTGTCTGTGAAAGCAGCAGCAGTCAGGTTAACAGCATTGGGGTTTTCAAGGCGAATCGTCATGGTTGCCGCAGCTCCCGGCGTGCGGGTGGCTGTTCCGGTGGTAAAGGGGGCAGGGTTACCAGCATCCAGGGTCTGACCGGCAATCGCCTTATGCACCACAAGTGGTGATTTTGCCCGCAGGATATCGCTTGCAGGTTGCGAATTATTGACCGGAGAGCCGCCTGAAAGTGCGGTTGCAGCGCCAGCAGCAATCGTGTTGGTATAGTCACCCTGGGCCGCAACCACCACATCAATTTCAGCGTAACAGGTTGCGGCCACACCACCGGAGGCTGCCCCGATAGTTCCACCGGTGAGCTGCACCTGATCTGCAACCGGAGCGCTAACCGTCCCACCTGCACAAGTTGTCAGAGGATTTGCGCCACTCGGAACTGTCACACCTGCCGGCAGGTTATCAGTCACGGCAAGACTGGTCATAGGCAAGGCCGTTGGATTATAGAAGGTGATTTTCAACCGTGAACGCTGGCCCGGCTTAACCACGTTGGGCGTAAACTGCTTGCCGATCCCGATGTTACTATTAGTGGTCAAACTGGTGCTGGCCTGTCCTATATTGCTAAGCCCTTGATCGGTATGAATCGAGCCGATAGGTATATAGTTGGTGATGCCTCCAACTGCCGTTGAAGTTACATTTACCGTAGCGGTACAAGCAGCCCCTGCCGAAAGGGCAACACCGGAAAGAGACACCGACGCCCCGCCAGGGGCAGCCGTAATAATGCCTCCTGCACAGGTGGTTGACGCCGCTGGTGTGGCGGCTATCACCATGCCGTTTGCCGCTCCGCCAGAGGTGCCATTTGATGTAAAATAATCTGTCAGGCGTAGATTTGTAACGGCCTGAGTGCCGTTTGTTATCGTAATGGTCAACTGACTGACTTGCCCCGGAAAGGTCAGGGTACTTGGGTTGGTAGCCTTTGCAACCGTAGGATTATTGGGAACATTGTAATTCAAGGTTCCGACCACTGCGGTCTGGTTGCTGACATTACCGTTGGCTGTGATTTCACCCGCATGGATGGTATTGACCCAGTTGGCGGAACCGGTGGCGACCACATCAAACACGAAGTCGCAGGAGCCGAATCCGGCGATGTCCGCCCCGGTCATGCTGACCGAGCCCGTCCCATTACCCTGCCCAGCCACTGCCGTGACGCTGGTGCTGCCAGCACAGGTGGTATAGGCGTGAGGCGTGGGGGCCACCACCATGCCCGTGGGCAGGGGATCGATCACGCTCACGCCGGAAAGGGCCGCCGCGCTGGTGTTGGAGAGGTGCACCGTCACGGTAGAGGTGCCGCCAGAGGACACCGCCGCCGGGTTGAAGCTCTTGGTGGCCGACAGCGCGGAGGTGTAAGTCAGGGTGGCAGTGTTACTCGTAGCCGAAACCGTGCCGGTGCTGTTGTCGGCATAGGTGACCGTACCTGCCGTAGTGGCGGTATTGTTATAGACACCTGCCGGGCCGACCACGTCCACTTGCAGGAAACAGGTACCGGCGGTGCCTGCGCCGACCACGCCACCGCTGCTGTTACGGCCCGGAACGGTAGCGCCGTTCATGGCAATCGAGGTGCTGGCCGGGTCCGCCGTGATGGTGTAGCTGCCGCCGCAGGTGGTAGCAGCATTGGCCGGATTGGCGATGCGCAACTGGCCGCTGCCGCTGGTGGGCAGCGTGTCGGAAATAGACGCGTTGGTCAGCGCGTTGACCGAATAGTTGGACAGCGTGATCTTTAGAGTAGAGACAACGCCTTCCGGCTTGGTCTTGGAAGTGACCCCGTCAAAGGTCTTGCTGGCCGACATCATCGTGGTATTGACCGCGCTGTTTGCCGACACAGCCGGGTCGCCCTCATAACAGATGCCGCCGCCGTTATTTGTGCAGACACTGCTTACACTGTTGACCGTGGAAAGACCATTTGGAGCAGTGGCGCTCACCATGCCGTAAAAGGTGACGGTACAGGCGCCGGGAGTGCTATCCCCCGTGCGGTGCGGCACCGTGCCAACGGTGAAGGCAAGTGCGCTATTCCCCAACACATTGCTTGTCGTCAGGCCGGAACAGCCTGTTCCCGACAGTGTCGGAGAATAGTTAGTTCCGTTGATGGTTCCGGTCAGATAGGTGATGTTGGCCGGCAGCGTGTCCTGAATCAGCACGTTGCTCATGTCAAGCGAAGACCAGTTCTGCACCGTGATGCTGTATTGCACCGGGTTGCCCGGACGCGGGCTGCTCGAATAGTTGGTCTTGGTAACGCGCAGGGTGTCGGACACCAGGATGGTGGCGCTGGTGTTTTGGCTGACGATAGCGGGGTTGCCCACGTCCACCGCACCCGCCGTGATGAGGTTAGTATAGGTGTAGGGCGTGTTCGCTGCCTGGGTATTGGCGGTAAAGTTGACGGTCACCGTACACGAACCGCCTGCGGGGATCGTGCCTCCCGTAAGCGTCACCCCCTGGTTAATTCCGTTGACCTGCACAGCGCTCGCCGTGCCGCTGCAAGTATTGGCCGTGCTGGTCACCACCAAGCCAGTGGAACTGGTGGCGTCGCTGATGCCGTCAATGGGCGAATCCGTGAAGGAGGTGATGGCCAGAGCCGAGGTGCCGGAATTGCTCAGGGTGATGGTCAGCGAACCGGATTGACCACCCGCCAAGGACGCCGGGGAACCGGGCGAAAAGGACTTGCTCACGCCCAGCGGCGACACTACCGTAATGCCAGTCGAGACGTTACCGAACGCTGGAATATGGATGTCGTTATCAAGGTCGCTGGCGAGAATGATGTTGTTGCCGCTCACACTGTAACTGCCGTTGGTCTGCTTGCCTGACACCTGTACGCTGATGGCGCAACTGCTGTTGGCGGGAATGGTGGCCCCGGAGAGACTGAGGCTCGTTTCGCCGCTGCTCGGCGAGAAGGTGCCGCCGCAGGTATTGGTGGCCGAAGGCGGGGTCGCCACCTCGATAATCGCAGTGCCGCCAGCAGTGGGGAAGTTGTGGTCGTTAAGACTGACGCCGGTGATTGGCACACTGTTGCTGTTGTTCAGCGTGATGGTCAGGGTAGTGGCCGTGCCGCCCAGGTACAGGGTGGAACTGCCGAAGCTCTTGCTGATGGTCGGCTTGGACAGCGCCAGCACGTTGATGCCCTGCTCCACCGCACCGCTATTGGCCACGGCGACGCCATCGTTGCCGATCACCGCGCCGTCGCCGATGGTATAGGTGTAGGTGACGGCATTGCCCGTGGAGGTGCCGGCCGTTACAGGAACGACAATAGTACAATAACCGTCGTTGCTACCGGAGTGTGCGGGGATAACGCCATTGGAGAGGGAAATCGCCTGGGTGCCCACAGCGGCGGTCAGGGTGCCTGAACCTGGGTTGGTGGAGGGACCCGAGGGGTCGTAACAGGTATAGGTGTAGGCACCGGCAACCTTCAACCCATTGGGTAAGGTGCCGGGCAGGCTGTTGCTGAAGGCAACACCAGTGATCGCCGAAGTGGCGTTGTTGGACAGGGTGATTTTCAGTTCAGTGATCTGGCCCGGATAAATATTCGAGAGATTGACAACATCGACCAACGTCACCGAAGCGCCCATAGCTGACCATGCCACACCAGACAGTGTAAAAATCAGAACAAGCATCGTAAACAATGTGCTCAAATGTGCCAGCAATTTGCGCCTCATACCACCCACTCTCCGATTAGCCATAACGCTACCCACCCAGTTCATGTAATTAGTCGTTACATTTAACTCTCAACAAACTTTAATTTTATCCGCAACAGAATTTTTTAGATGTATTTTCAAAGCCTTTCAATATACGCAAAAAACCGGACAAATACAGCCGATTTTAGCCTTTATAATAAAAAGTAAGATTTCGCCAGCAAGATTAAAAAACAGGCACTGCACCCTTCTACATATCAAGAGAGGTGGCAGTGCCGTTTAAACTGTAATTGTGTTTATTCACAGCTAAAGTTGGCTTCGATTCGTCTGTTCTTTGCTTTTCCTGCAGCGGTTTTGTTATCGGCAATCGGCTTGGTGGGGCCAAAACCTTTGGCGGTGATCCGGCTGGCATCAATACCGGATTTTTTGATGATGTAGCTGCGAACGCTTTCGGCACGTCGCTGGGAAAGCTTCATATTGGCCTTCTTATTGCCAACGCTGTCGGTATGTCCTTCAATGCTGCCTTTGGCGCTTGGGTTCTCTTTCAGGAAGGTACCCAGCCTTGCCAGTTCATCCTGATAGGCAGGCTTGATAGCCGACTTGTTGGTGTCAAACTTGATGTTCAGCACGGTGGGACTGCAGAGTTGGGCAGCAGAGGCCTTGGCAGCGGACTGTTCCACCACGGGAGCAGGCTGTACCGGCTGCACGACCGGAGCAGGCTTGACCGCAACAGCGGTTTTGCTGGTTGCCTCACCGCCTTCACCCTTGCAGGTCAGGGTGTATTCCGCATCCGCTGTTGGCGTAACGGTGGTAAAACCTGACAGGGAAACAGACCCGATAGCCGGTTGAATGGAGCAGTTCTTTGCATTGCTTGAACTCCACTGCAGGGTGGCCTGTTCTCCGCGGGTAATGTTTTGCGGGGTAGCATGCAAGAAGGCCTTGGGAGCAGCCGGTGCAGGCGCCACAACCTTGACTGGCTCTGGAGCAGGAGCCACTTCTATCGGCTTGACAGCCGGAGCAGCACCGCCGAACGGAATATGGGCGCCCACGGTGTACTCAACATTATGGGTCACTGTCTCGCTCAGGTTATACATGATATGGCGCACATCGGCCCGCAGAGCAAAGTTTTCATGCAGGAAATACTTGGCGCCGACACCATAATCAGCAGCGCCATAGGTATTTTTTGAGGCGGCATTGGCGCCGTCAAACTTCAGTCCGGCAAATCCGGCAGCGATATAAGGCACAAAATTGTTGTCCGGCATAAAATGATACAGCAGCTCACCGCCGTAACGGTACATGGTGATATCTTTCTTGCCGCCGGTCAGTTCAGGATTAACATAATCAACCAGCCCTTCAATCCCCAGCTGTTTGGTGATGTTGTAGCCCGCCCTGCCACCAAAGACCAGATTGGTGCCCAGATGTTGCTGGCCCTCATAGGTGTAACCGCCAACCACCGGTGACAGAGAAAACTGCCCTTGCTGAACTCCTGCAGATGCGGCGGATGCAACCAGCAGCAAGCCTATCGGCAGGATCCGTTTCAGTTGTTTTTTCATTTGTAACTCCTCGTTAGCCTGATTGTATTGTGATTACCCTGGGTAATCGCCGTCCCCCCTTTATTCAGGGAAAGCCGGATTACGGGTACTATCAGTCACTTCAAGGGCAAAAAACAACCGATCAAATCGAAGCAAATCTGACTGTTTCTGACGTTGCAAGGGAGGCGACAAGCAGAAAAAACGACAGCAGGAAAAAGATTGGCAGGAGGCGCTACAGTTGGCGTCAGTTTCAAATATACCGTAGTGTCGCGGAAAAACAGTATCCAACAGCATGCACGGTTTTAATGGGGACCGGGACATCCGTCACAGACATGATCTTAACCCGTATCCGGCGAACCAGAGAGTCAAGGGACCTGCTGGTATACTCATCATGACGCTGGTACAGCTTAAGCAGCAGCGTTTCTCTGGATGCGGTCTTGCCGGGATGCGCGGCCAGCAGCTCAACAAACTGCAACTCCTTGCCGGTCAGTTGAATCTGGGTTCCATCCGGTGAGACCAGAGTCCAGGAACTTTGGGCGAGTCCCCAGAGATCAGTTGAAGGTGTCAGACTCTGGGCCGGTATCTGCTGGGCGACACGGGCACTATGTCGTTGCGCCTGGCTGGTAATGGCTGCCGCCAGTTCACGACAATCAACCGGCTTGATCAGATAGAGGTCAGCACCGGCATCATACCCCTTGACCCGATCATCCAGCGCATCGCGGGCAGTCAGGATAATGACCTTCATATCCGTATTGGAGCGAACATATTCAACCAGCACAAAGCCGGACTGATCGGGCAGACCGATGTCAACCACGACAACGTTCCAGCCCCACTGCGCCACGGCCTGGTAAAACTCGGCAGCATTTCTGACACCACTGGCCTCAAAACCGGCCATGGTCAGATATTCAACAACGCTCTCACGCAGATCCTGATCATCTTCAACAATGAGAACCTTGAATCCTGTGCCCATACCTTCCGCTCCTCTGTAATATCCCCCGACACGTGTGTACGCTGTTTTTGTAGCACAGCTTTTGACAAGACAAAAGCAATCATGCTGCCATATAGCTAATCAGTTCCTGGGTCAATGACTTGGGGTAAAGCAGCCGGGACGGTATTTTTTCACCACCGAAAAAGTCACCCCGCCAGGCCTGACGCCGCACCCACGCCATGAGCTGCTCCCAGCCCTGCCAGCTCAGAAAATCGACATCACGTATATGGGTAATGCCCTCAAGAAATCGTTGTTGTTCCAGCAGTGTCATTGCCCCAACCTCCCCCCTATCGTATGTTGGCTACAGTGCACAGGTATCTGAATAGCGGGCCTGAACACAGGCTCCGTCGGAACAGGTACAAACCAGATACTGCCCGCCACAGTCAAACATGACAACCTCAAAACCGGCAACCGACAGATATTTCAGGGGTACGTCAAACAGCTCAACAAGCGCTGGCAACGACAGCCCTTTAAGCATATCAGGGCAGGGTCTTTTCCGGGTAGCATCTGCGTCATAGGATTGTATTGTCATGCCACACCTATCCACCGCAACTATTACGCAAAACCTGATTTACGAACCATTCTTACCGTTTACCGTACCATAGCAAGCCGACTGTACCGGCTTCAAGCAATGAGAAACAACCAATTGTGACTAAATCTGATTGGATAAAAGAGGGGAACAAACCGAGAGGATGCTACCGCCTGAAACTACTGGCAAAGCGGCAGATGGATGGTTGCTGTGGTGTAGTGGCTGTCATCACTTGTCAAGGTGACACGGCCCCCCAACTGTTCAATGATCTTACGCACCAGATAGAGGCCAAGTCCGGCCCCCCTGGTATTGGCACTGCTGCCGCCACGGTAAAATTTTTCAAATACCCGCTCAAGCTCTTCCGGTGCTACCGGTGTCCCCTGGTTGATCACCGAAACAACTGCCAGGCCATCCTGCCTTTCAAGAAACACCCGTACCGGTTCCTGCACCGCAGAATATTTAACGGCATTGTCAATCAGATTCAACACGGCGGTCTTCAGCATCAAGCGGTCTCCCTGCACACAACAGCCTGAACAGCCGCTGCCAAGCCGCTTGAAGCTGCGTTCAGCCCAGAGCTCCGCCGACTCCGCAAGAAGCGCATCCAGAAAATCCGTAAGATCAATCTCTTCGTTGGTCGGCAGCACTGCTCTGGCATCTTCAAGCCGTTGCCGCCCCAGCGAGGTTTCCATTACCTCAACCAATCGGGAAACCGCACGCTTCATCTTGGAGAAGTTCCCGGACAGCTGACCACCCAAGTCTTCATCCTTCATCTCAAGAATATCCAGATTGGCACGAATAATCGCCAATGGGGTGCGGTACTCGTGGGAAAGCATCTCAACAAACCGGATCTGGCTATCGAGCGCCTCACGCTCTGTCTTCAGGGCACTTTCCAGTTGTTTATGCAGGCCTAACAGCTTATTTGTCATGCTGACCTGGCGTCCTATCCTGGCATTGATGCCACCTTCAGACAGAAAACCGAACAGGCCGTTGCCTGCTGCCGGTTCTGAATTTTCACCGGCATCCCAGCCCAGCAGGGCCGTCATGATCTCATATTCATGGTCAAGCTTTCGGGCGGCACTGTCCAGACGATAGAGGTAGACCGCAGCAAATATGACGCTGAAGGCGACCAGAAAAAGGGCGGGAGGGACCCACCAATGGGTAGCAGCAAGCACGGCAAAGGCAGCCAGCACCGTCAGAAACAGGCTCAAAGCCCAGATCAGAACCGACTGTTTTTCATCACGTTTTGCCAGCACAACCGCCAGCAGCAAAGCAGTAATCAGTGCAGCAAAGGCGCGCAGAACTCCCAGCAGCTCATGTATGCTGCTCGTGTCCAGCAGATTGTTCAGGGCATTTGCATGCACCTCAACACCGGGCATCCGGTTTCTGGTTTGACTGAGGGGAGTTGATACTTCATCAAGAATACCCGGCACCGTCAGTCCAACCAGCACCAGCTTGTCTTTAAAATAGGCCGGCTGGACCGTCCCATCAAGCAGATCAGCCAACGAAACCCGTATAAAGGTGCCTGGCGTGCCATAGTAGTTGATTGTGTGGTGATCCTGCTGAATCAACCTGCCTGTGGTCGGAACAGGGGGGGGCAGACGCAGCAGAGGCTGTCCTGAGACGGCCTCAAACATTTTGGACGACAGTGACGGCAGTAGTTTGTTCGAGGGGACAGAGTAGACACTGTGGAACAGCTCTCTGGCGGTATTATCAACCCCCAGTTCAATATGGATATGCCCGATTCCTGCGGATGAGAAACGATCAAGCGGCCCGATCGGCTGAGCAGCGGCACCGACATAGACTGGCAACACCACCCTGCCATGCCGTTTGATTGCTGCCTCCAACAGGCCATCATCACTGGTCGGTTCACGCAACAGCAGATCAAAGCCAACAACGGTTGCCTGATCAAGCCGATCAAGCATTTCAGCATAGTAACGCCGCTTGATCGGCCATTGTCCAAACCGGTCCAGCGTCTTTGCATCAACCGTAACAATTACAATCCTGTCTGATGTCGGCCTGTTTCCCCTCAGGCGTAAAAACGTGTCATAGAAATAGGTGTCAATTCCGGCAAATGCCCCCAGATAATCAACCGACAGAAGAATGACAAGCGTTGCCGCCAGCAGCAGTAGAACGCGCAGGTTACGCGTTATCGGATTCATTGGCATGGGGTATCCTTACAGCAGTACCAGCAACAGAGCCAGACCTACCCCGCCAACAAACCCAAGCGTCTCGTAAAAATAGTGCTTTGACTGCTCGATTTCAAAACTGCCGGACTTTGAAAACGCGCTGGTCTCCTGGTCGGCATTCCGGGCGGCAACACGCATGTAGTACCTCCCCGGCTCCGGTGGATTTTCCAGCACAAGTTTTGATGCAGCCGGCATCTGATCAATGATGATTGTGCCAAAGGCTTCATCACGGGCAATTTGCAGATGATAGCCGCTGGCACCTTTCATCGGCTCCCACTCCAGATAGAGTTTATTGTCATTACCATCCGGCTTATGCAGTGAGGGCGGCATAAGTTTGACCACGCTGAATGCATGGGCCGCTGACCAATCTCCGGCATAGCCATCTTCAGCCAGCGAGCGCACCCGCAGATAGTATGCCCCCTCATGCAGCTCCTTTGAGCTATAGACGGTCTTTTTGAGATCACCCGATTCAATCAATGCCCCGGAAAAATCAGGGGTGCTGGCAATCTGAACCTGGTACGCCGACACGCCAATAACATTGTGCCATTGCGCCTTCAGTGGCATTTCCGGCAGAGCCGCCTTGTCCAGAGGCGCGACAATATCCGGTGGCAGCGGTTTCCGCCTGATTTTTACCTCATACGGCTTTGACAAGGGACCTTCCAACCCTTCTGCTCCAATGCTGGAGGTAAGCAGATAATAGCTCCCGTCATCAAGCCCCTCAAAGACAAACCCCTCATCAGGCTTTATAACTGCAATTCTGGCAGCCTGTTTTCCTTCCTGGTCACGTGCCAGCAGAACCCGGTACTGTGCTGCGTTCTGCACAGGGGAAAATCTGATCTCACTGGATCTATTGCCATACACCGCTGCAACGTTCAGTGGTTCTGGCGGACGAAGCAGCCTGATCGGCGGAGAAGGCGGCTCGTTGCGACGGGCAAGCGATCCTTCACCCTCATTAAGGGAAACTGTCGTTCCCATTGCCGAAAGATCAATCCGGCTTTCCAGCATTTCCGCCCGGGCAGTGCCCTGTCCATCAACCGCAACCCGGTAATGGGTCCCCCTGGCCGCTGCAAGAGCAGAGGGGGTCTCGATCTCAAAGCGGGAATCCTTGCCGGTGGCAGACTTTACTCTGGAAATGATCTTGCCCCCCTCAAGCCGCAGTACCCGCAGGAGATGCAGCATTCCTTTCTTTGATGCCTTGACCGTCAACAGCGACTGTTCCCGCAACAAGAAACTGGTGCCGTCTTCAAAACTGATCTCAAGACTGCTGTTCGCTGCAGTCTTGAGCGAACTACCTTCCTTGACCGTATCCCGGAGCTGCAAAGGTTTCCATTCAGAATTGCCGGTTGGGCAAAAAAAAGCCTCCCCTTGCAGAGAGGTAACAACGCCGTCCATCGGTGCCCCTTTCAGCAAGGCAACCGGTACAATAATTTTCTGTCCGGGGGATATACGGTTGGAATCAGGAAGACGATTAAGCTTTGAAACCTGCGGCCACTTTTCAGGATGAGTAAGATATTTTTGACACAGCCCGATCAGGGTATCCTGGGTGGCAACACGGATTTCGACAGTCCGCTCACGATCCTGGCCACCCGCATATACAGGAAACGAAAGCAGACTGAAAAGCAGGACAAGCCAGCAGATGGTTCTATTCATAGCTACTCCTCAACAGACGACAGATCGTGTTCATATGCAGATCAGCCTATTCCTGGACGCTGACCTGAGAGCAGGCCCGTATGCCATAGCACAGATCTTCTGCAAGCTCTGTCAGCACTTTGCATTCCTGTGGAGTAAATGCCGCATGCTCAGGCGCAAACAGTGCCATCGCTCCCCAAACCGTATCCTGAACTTTCAACGGCAGAGCAATAACCGATTGGTACCCCCGCTGTTTTGCATCAGCTCGACAGGGAGACATCTGGGGGTCACCCAGAATATTATTGCGCACGATCGGCTGGCCTGACCTGATGGCCTCTCCCATAGCAGTCAGGTTATTCCCGGTTTCACCCCAAGTAATATTCAATTTTTCAATAAAACCGTTATTGAATCCATGGAATGCCACCGGACGAATCTTTTTGTCACTGTCATGCTCTGCAACGCCGACCCAGGCCATACGGTAGTTACCCGCCTCCACGGCAGCCTGACAGACCTCCTGAAGCAGGGTCAGCTCATCACGCACATGGGCAACAGCCCGATTAACTTTGCTCTGGAAGCGCAAGGAGCGATTAACCTGACGCAGCTCAAGCTCTGTCTGTTTATGGAGAGTAAGGTCATAGAGCGAGGCAAGAAACAGAACCTCTTCACCCCAATGGACCGGAGCAAGCGCAATATCTACAGGAACCAGACTGCCATCCTGACGCAAACCATGACGTGGCAGACCGGTTCCTCTAGGACACACAGAAGGATTTTTGTAAAAATCATAGAGCAGTTCAGCATGCAGTTCCCGTCGGTCTTTAGGGACCAACAGATCAAGCGACTGGTTATCCAAACAGCCCGGCCCGTAGCCAAAGAGCTGTTCTGCCGCCTGATTTACCCGCAGTATCATTCCCTTGCCATTAACCAGAAGTGCTGCTGAAGGAAGATGTTGCAGGATTGTGAGAAGATGATCACGCATAGGGATAACGTCCTTAGTTTTAGTAACACTATCAAACAACTGCAGTAACCGGACAAGCGACCAAATCTGACGAAATACAACAAATCCGTTCTACACCAAAAACATGAAAGCTACTGCAGCATGAAGGTCTCATACTCCAGTTTCCCCAGGTCATAGTCCAGCAGGGCCATACCGATGGCAATGGTAATCATCAGGGCCAGGGCAAACCCGTAACCATAATAGTACGGCCCCATCCAGATCGAAAGCAGAGTCAGAGCAAGGTTAAGCACGGTAAACAGTGCCGTCAGCAGTAAAACCCGATTCCGCTTATCCAGATAGAAAAAGATATTCAGCAGCCCCAGCAACACCACCTGGAAACCGGTTGCCACCACCTGAATTGAGAGCAGCGGCAGGTGGATTTCAGAGATACGGGCCCAGTGCAGCAGTTGTCGTCCTGCCACAATCACGATAATGGTGGTAATAGCTTGTATTTTGATAATGTCGTACAGGCCTTCCCGAGCCACCCGTACCATCTCATCCTTCATCTCCTGGATATAGGCAAGGGAGCCACCTTCACGCACCGCATCGTAAAAACGATCATAATACTCTACAAAGTCAGTTTCGATCCGCACCAGAAAGACCGCCATACCGGGTATGATCGCCAGATAGGCCAGAAAAACCGGCAGGTCGTAGACCAGCGAGGCCCGCAGGGGGCCGATGACATCAGAGCCGGTGACCGGATGGAACCAGAAAATCAGCTTATCCATCCAGATTCCCAGGTTGTAAAACAGGCCGGTCAGCATCAGGGAACGGTACATTCTGCCCCGTCCCATAAAGTCAAACTCAATAAACGTCCGTGAAGGATAGCCGCGAAAGACAACCCAGAACATCCCCAGCAGCAGAATGAACTGACCGGCCAGAAAGGCCAAAAGTAATCCTTCCAGGTTGCCGTGCCGCATCAGAAAGGCGAACAGCAGGGCAGAGCCGTAGCCCAGAGCAAAGTTAGTCAGGATTGCCTTGTAGGCCTTCAGGCCTGACAACAGGATGGCAGTGACCCAGACACAGCAGAGCACCACAAAGGTCGCGGCAAACAGCAGTCTGAAAAAAAGGCTTTGCTGAGGAAAGGCCAGCAGGCCAATCGGATAGGAAAGAACGCCGCTAACCGCGATCACCGCCAGTAGCAGGCCGTTCAGGTTGGGCAGCAGGCGGAAGTGTTCCTTTTCAAAGATCCGGTCTGCAGAGTAGCGGGTAAAGGAGAGCTGCACCAGGCCGGTCAGGATCAGACTGAAGGCGATCAGATAGGTAACCACGGTCTGGAACTTGGAAACCAGCATTGCCGGTATGACCACCGGCAAAGAGATAACACCGATCAGCAAGACTGCGATAATTGAGAGTATCCAGGGGCCGGAGCTGATGATACCGGCATAGGCGTAGGCCAACAGCAGCGAGCTGTAGCTGTCCCCCTTCATCAGTTTACGCAGTTCAAATCCGATACCGGCCATTAGCCCAACGCCTCCTGATACAGTTCCCGATACCGGGCAAACATCTGCTGCTGGGTGTACAAGGTTTCAACGCGGTTAATCGCCGATTGGCTGGCCCGATCCCATGCCGTCCGGTCCTGCAGTAGCCCGCGGCAGGCCATTGCCAAAGCCTGGGGATTATTAATCGGCACAATGGCACCCGCCACCCCCAATGCCTGGTCTTCTTCACCTACTCCTTCCACAAGCTGACGACATGAGCCAACATCAGTGGAGACCAGCGGAACACCGGCGGCAAACCCTTCCAGCGCCACCAAAGGAAGGCCCTCACTGATGGAGGAAAGCACCAACAGGCCTATCTGTGGAAACAGATCCACTGGATTCATAAAGCCGGTAAAGCGCACCCGGTCACCGATCTCAAGGCTCTGGGCCAGGGCACGACATTCTGCCGCGTATGCCGGATCTTCTCCGTCCGGCCCCACCACCCACCCCTCAAGCTCAGGGATATGACTCACCAGTACACGTATCGCCCGGATGTAGGTCTTGACATCCTTAATCGGTACCACCCTGCCCAACAGCGCTATGATCATGGGGGGATCAGCGGGCCGGGTGCTGCGCAACGGCGCAAAGCGGGCCACATCTATGCCATTGGGAACAACGCTGATCTTTTCCGGCTGGGCCCCGTCACTGATCTGGCGTTGACGCACCCCTTCAAACAGCGAGACAATCCGGCCTGATGCGTCGTAGCAGAAACGGCCCAGCGTTTCAAAAAAGCGGATCCAGAGATCCCTGAAATAGCTGATCTCGGTCGGATCCCGCTGCAGGGCATTCCGGTTATCCTGAATCCACTCATTATTGAAGATATCGATCCGTCGTTCCTTGGTGTAGATGCCATGTTCCGACAGAATCAGCGGACGACCGCTGTGATGATGCAGCAGACCACCAAGAAAACCGGCATAACCGGTGGATACGGTATGGTAGACCCGGGCCGGAATCAGACTACCGGCTATGGCGGCCAGCTGCCAGATCGGGGCATGCATGTTGCGCACGGTCCAGAAGTAATCCACAAAGGAAGGATCGCTGCAGCGTTCGCTGTACAAGGCGCAGATATACTCCCAGGAGCGGTCGGCATACAGGAACTGGGCATAATCCACCCCCCCCTTATCCTTCAGGTAAAAGGAGGCCTGCTTCAGTTCGGCAGGCAGACCATCCGGATGAGGGTCATTAAACCAACCGTGCAATCGCCGCAGGATTTCAAACCCCTGGGGATCTCCGGCGCAGGGAGCCACCGGCGGCGTTGTATGCTCATCGTGCAGATAATGCACTTGCAGATGCTTCAGGTTGGAGGGCAACTCATACTTCATTTCGCCATATTCGTCTGCCTTGCTGCCGATAAACACCGCTCCGAAGGTCAGCTCCGGAAAGCCTTTGATGATCTGGTTGACCCAACTGGAAACCCCGCCGCTGACATAGGGAAAGGTCCCTTCCAGTAGCAGCATGATATCAACCCGCTCCGCTCTGGGCAGTGTGTCAGCCATTAACGCACCCCCCAGAACTGCGCCACCGGACCGATACCAGGCCTGAAACGGATGGTACGATCCTGCTGAAGCAGACGACGTACCGTTGTAAAATCACGGGCATGAAACGCCAGCTCTGCCTGGTAGGGCAACAGTTTAAGCGAATCCGCACCGGCAGCCTGGGCCTCTTCAAGGATTCTGGAGGCTTCGTAGTACCTGCGCTTTTGCAACTGAATCCGTGCCATCAAAATCAGCAGTACCGGATCCTGCCCCCCCAGTTGTAACGCCTGCCCGGCGTATTTGGCAGCCTGTTCGACAAAGAACTCCCGCAGATCATCCTGCGCCAGTGCGCTGTAGACCATCTCCCAGTAGGAAAAGGCCAGATTGCGACAGACCGATGCCTTGAGCTGCGGTGTTTCAGCCGTTTCCAGCTGACTGAGCGACGCAGTAATTGCCTGCTGAATCTTCTGTTCCTGGCGTTCATGGAGGTTAAAGGCCAGCAACCTGATCTCGTCATCACTGTCACCGGTGGCATGCTGCAGCAGGCGGCTGAAGTTATGGCCGCTACTGCTTCCCACTGACAATAGCGCCTTGAGCCGCTGTTCGCGGGGCAGGCTCATGGTACGCAACCGGGACCAGGCCCCCCCTTCTCCCATTCCGGCTCCCAGATCCGCAGATTCGGGCATAAAGGGGGGGAGCGGTACATTGGAAAACTCGGCCCGTTCCTTGCTGTTCAGATACCGCCTGAAATAGAGCAGGATCAAGAGTGTACCGATGGCACCAAAGGCCGGTATAAAAAAATTAAGGCAGAAAAAAAGTCCCAACACCCCACGGCGCAGACCAACAAACTGCTTGGGAAAACTGACGGTCAACAACAATGCAAAAAGCGACGAGGCGATCAGGTGGCCGGTCAAAAACAGCAGCACCCGTTGCCAGACCGGATGCGGTCCGAAGATGGCCAGCAGCGCAGACTGTTCACTCAACAGTGCGTAGATGAGTAGCTTCAAGCTGCCCATGGCTCCTCCGTCAACAGGTTTGCCAACTGCACCGCCGGCTCGTCACCGGAAATCATTGCATACCGCAATGAGATACCGGAGCTTTGCAGGGTCATCTTCAATTGGCTCTTTAACACCTCATTCAGACGGGCCTGATACCCCTCCAGGGCTGCAGGACCCGAAAACGGCATCAGAGTCACAAACTGCACCCCCCAGCCCAGCTCACGCCGCCAGCCATGGTCCAGGCCACGCTGCTGCCGTTCCAGAATCAGGCAAAGTTCCTCAAGGCGGGGTCCAGGGTGCAGGCTGATTACCACCAGGGTACTGACGACATCAAGATCCCGCTTCAGGTGCGTCATCTTGACCAGTTCTGCACCAAAAACAGTGGGGCAGTCTGGATAGATCGTAATCAGGTTTCCGGCTATCTCAACTGCCTCGATATGGTCGGCAGCATAGGCCAGCAGGACCCCCAGAATTTGCAAAGTTTCTCGGTGCAGCGCCATAAAAGGCATATCGCTGACCAGTACCAGCCCAAGTACCCGTCCACTGCTGGTGCAGAGCGGTGCAACCACCAGATAGCTACTCTGCTGACTGCGGCCAAGCCGATTGGCAGCCTGATAGGCGGTGGTGCCCGATTCGAGGGCGGAACGGACCAGCAGATCATCAGGATCGCAGACCGCACCCTGACCGCACTGCGCCAACGGCACCGTTGCAGGCCTTCCCTGCTGAACGGCGTAGATCGCCGCACTTGAGAGAGAGCAGTAGTGGGCCAGGATCACCATCAGCTCTGTGGCAAGCTCAGATCCAACCTCGCCGCCACGTTCCACCAGGATACGGCGTAGCTCCATCATGGCCTGCCGTAATGTAACCGGTCGGCTGACCAGGTTTTGTTCAAGCCGGTCATGGGAATGGCGGACCATAAAGTAGGCTCGAGAGAGCTGCTGAAACCGTTCCGAGGCATGGCGTGAAAGCTGGTCTGAACGCCTGAGTCGTGTTGCCCATGAAGAGCTGAACTGCCCGGCCAGCAAGGCCAGCAAGGCACCGCCCAGCATAAAGTGCAATGGGAACGCACCGGCAACCAGCCCCAACGCTACGGCTCCGAACCAGAACAGGGCAACCAGGGCTACCGACGTCAGGGCCGGTGCAATGCCGTAACGCAACGCCACCAGCAACGGACCGAACCAGAGCCAGGGGAATTCCGCCTTGATAAAAAACGGATCGTCCCGGTTCAAGAGGAACCCGGCAAGCGGTAGCAGCAGAGTCAGGGCTGCCGTTTCCAGCCAGAGCGTCAGCCTGGGAAAGCGAACCAGTATGCCGGACCAGCCGCTCATGCTAGCGCAGGACGATGGTGCTTACCAACTGCCCAAGCACCTGCTGAGCCACGGCGCTGACCGCCTCACGGCTCCAGCCGCTCTTTCCGGCACTGCCGGACCAGAGCACCTTGCCATCCTGCAGATCAAGCAACTGCAGCGTCATACCGGCCACCGGTTCTCCATCCAGCCCCACCTTGTAACGCCACTCCGTCACCGTCCCAACCAGGGCATAGCGGATATTCTGTTTCTTTGCCCACTCCATCCCTGCCTCGCGTCTCTTCAAGCCGCGATCCGGCAGAGCTTCGGCATCTGCAGCAGCATCAAGGGGGGCCGTCACCACCCGCTGTATCCCCCGGGCATACAACAGTGCCGTGGTGATCGCCTCTGCACGCTCGGCGGCAAAGGGGGTCTCGGTATTGTTTACAAACGGCAGCACGGCCCAGGTCTCAGCTTGCGGCACCGCCTCACGCATCCCCTGGTGCAGTGTTGAACAACCGGCCAGCAATATCAGACCGGCAACCAGTAGCAGTAGTTGTTTCATGGATTCCTCCTTCGTTATTGCTGTTAGAGCACTCTTGATTCCAAATCAAGGATGAGATCAAGGCGGCGAGGAACTCGGCGACGCAGGCGTACACACAGTACGTTGAGGAGCCGATGACGAGCCAACGAAGATACCGCCTTGAGTTGGAATCAGAACAGATATCGATAATTGACGCCGATAATGGTCGTCAGATCGCTGACGCCAAACTCACCGCTGCTCTGGGTCAGTTCCAGCATCAACTGGTCCAGACCGAAGAGCGGCCCCACCAGTCCAAGACTGTAATTAAAGCCGAAATCTGAATTGCTGTTCCAGTCAACATTCGCCTCGGCAAACGGCTTCCAATCCCGTGTGTACCCGCTCTTCCAGGTCTGTCCAAGAAACAGCCCCAGTCCCAGATGCCCAAAACTTTGCGGCACAAAAAATGATGCAGCAACATCCGTATCTTCCGGCACCAGTGCCGCCAGTTTTGTCCCAACCGAGCCGTCAGAACGGTACCAACTGTAGCCGCCATACAGACGCACGCCGTAGTCTGGCCAGGCCCGGGTAAACTGGTGTCGCAGATCAATTCCCACTGACTGCCCCTGCCCCAGGTAACCGCGTGACTGGTCATGGTAGCGGGCTGCAGCGAGCTCAAGCGCTACGCTGTCTTGCTGGGTCAGGGTGGCAACGGCCAGCAACTTCAAGCGGTCACGCACCCCTCCGACAGAAAGAGCCGCTGTTTCATCAGCCCTGGCATTTAACTCTACACCTGCCTCAAGTTGCAGATCATATCGGAGTTGCCACCGGCCCTCCAGAGTTGCCGTGAAGAAGCGATCCAGTCCGCCATCCCGCGCACCCAGCGAAAAAGCCAGCTCCCCTCCTTCATGTCGCCGGGTTACGGTCAGGCCGCCGCCCAGATCATGATCCGGCAGGTTCCTCAAGACATCGCTCTTCAATAGGCTGAACTGTCGTTCCGTCATCTCCGCCATCAAACTGTAACGACCGGTAAGTGGTTGTGATACCGATACACGCGACTCCGCAGAACCGACGCCGGACTGATCCTGCAGCTTCACGCTGCTGGCAACAAAACCGGGACGTTCTGTAAACAGTTGACGCACCTGCGCATCCAGCAGGTAGTCCTCACGATTCAGTTGCAAACGCTGCCAGGCATGTTCCTGCGCCAGCGGAATCATCCCGGATCGCTGGGCCGCTTCAACCGCATCACGGTAAGGCAACTGTTCCAGCTTGGTGTCAAGCAGCTCAGCCATCAGGCTGCGGTCGTTCTCTTCAAGGGCCAGCCCCAGCCGGGCCCATTCCGGACGCTGTACTGCCCGGGCAAAATGCCGCCAGTACCAGAGCCGGGCCAGATCGGTCTGGCCGGTGGTCATGGCCCACCCCAGCACCAACTCTTTGCCAAAATCATCCTGACTGCCAGCCGCCACCTGTCTGATACGGGCCGAAAGGGCATCTCCCGGGGCAAGGTGCAACAGGAGTTGCGACTGGGTCAACAAGGCGGCCCGGTACTCCTCCCCGGACGACCTCTTTTTCAGCCCTTGCTGCACCAGCAGCAGCGTCCGTCGACGAACCTTCCAGGCACTCTCAATATCCCCTGCCTGTTCCAGTGCGTCAGCAAAGGTTGCAAGCCAGGCCGGATCCCCTTGACGCTGCTGCAACATGGCACGGTACTGCCGCAGGGCCCGTTGCGTATCCCCAAGCAACATCATGGCCGCTGCCAGCGGTTCCTGCAGCTCGGGCATTGCAGTGATACGGCGCTCCCAATCCCGTACCAGGGGACGCAGCTCTGCAGCCTGTTTCATATCCACCAACAACCAGAGATAGGCTGAAATCAGTTCCGGGTCCGATGGCGCAAGCCGGGCTGCCACCCTGGCGGCAAGCAGACTGCCGCCCTGATTACCGGTCGCACGGTAGACCTGGGCAATGGCCATCCAGGCCCGGGCATCATGGGCCAAGCCGGCACGTTCGTCGGCACCCATCATCTTTAGCAGTTCAGCCAACTCCCGCGCCTTACCGCTGCGCAGCCCGGCATCAGTCATGGCATACCAGAAAAGGGGATTATGCAACTGTTTCCACCCCCGCAGCGCATAGCCATACGCCCGCTGAGGGTCAGACTCACTATACAGCTCCAGCATCCGCTGGTAATCAGCCTCTGTGGCCGTCCCGTTTCTAATCATCAGATCGGACGCTTTTACCGATTCCCGTGTCTTTTGCAGCGTCCAGGCCAGATCGGCATAGGTACGCCAGAAGGGAGTGACGTCGGCAGCAGCCGTAGGTTCTCCTGCCTGCAACGTCTGCCACGCCTGAAGAACCTCTCCCCGTGCGTACCAGAGTGATGCCAGCCGAAGCGATTCCACTGCCTCAAGCGGCTTCAAAGCAGCACGTTTTTGCCATGCACTGATCGCATCAGCAGGCCGTCCCAACTGTTCGGCAAGCCGGGCCTGTTCGGTCAACAGCCAGACTGAATCACCTCCCTGAATCCGGCCTGAGGCAAACAGGTCATAGGCCCGTTGCGGCATCCCCATACCTTCAGCCACAAACAGGTACTCCTTCAGCAGTTCAGGTGTCGCGGCCTGCCGGGTCATCATCTGTTCCAGCAACTGCATCCGCAGCGGGAACTCCTGTAACGCTCGGGACAGGCGCAGGACCGCCTGTTCTCCCTCTTGCTCACCACGTTCGGCAAGGTAAAACCAGTTTTCAAGGGCTATATCCGGGCGGCTCGCCCACTCGGCAGTCTGGGCAGCCTTTTTACGCCAGACTTTATCTGCCGGACGGGCCTTGACTGCCCGCTGGGCTACGGCAAGCGCCTCCTTCAGATTGGCATTAGCCAGAAAGACCGTGTGGGCCAGTTCAAACAGTTCCTGTTCAAACACCGCCCTGATTTCAGGGAGTGACTGTGCAGATGCCGCGCTGGCCCCTGCCGTCATCTGGACTGCTAGTGCCACAACAGCGGCTGTTCGTAATACCGCTGGTCTCACGGCTTCACCCCGGATCGTACCGCTTCGCCGGAGATTCCCAAGGCCTGCCGGATATAGATCTGGGCACGATCAGGACGGTTGGCTGCCAACGACAGTTTTGCCAGGTATTTCAGGATGGTACGATCCTGCCGCAGTTCGCCGGTAAGATGCTGCTCAGCGGCAACCAGAGCCTCCTGCACCAGATTACCCGATTGCAATGTCCGGACACCGGCCAGATACAGATCCCGACGATGCTCACGTGAAGCTGTCCGCAGCGCCTTGAAATAAAGCGCAGCGGCTCCCCGGTAGTCCCCCTTGCCCAAGGCGATACCTGCGGCGACTTCTGCCGATTCCGCATCGGCATGCGTGCCAAGAAACGACTCCAGTTTCCGCACCGTAATGTCGTCCCCCAACCTGCGTGCATCAGCCAGATAACGGCTTAGCTCCTGCGCTGTTGCTCCTCCCTTGCGTAACAGCTCTATCTGTTCAGCATACTGCTGACGGGCAGCCTCCCAACCCGGCTCACCGACAATCAGCCATTCAAGCTGCTGACGCCGCAGCTCATACTGCAACCCCATCAGGATGTTCTGTTGCGATCCCGAAAGCGTCCCCTGTCTATAGCGTAATGCTGCAGCAGCCTTTTCAGTACAGCCAGCCGCCAGATAGCTCCGCACCAACGGAATCACCAGTTCGGCATCGCCGTGACGCAGCCGCACCAAAGCCTCCAGATAGCGCTGCTGCGCCGGACTGCTCACCTCCGGGTTTTCCAGCAGCCTCAAGAGCATTTTCTCCGGATACAACACCACCAGCAACAGCAGACCAGCGCCGATCAGCCCGGCAATGGCCAATGGCCCGGCAAAACGTTCGCGCTGGCGCGTATGATTATTTGCAGACAAGTTCCATCTCGTGTTGTCCGGCTCCCAAAGCGGCCTTCAACTGCCCCGAATCCTGCTTTGCCGCCATAACCCTGCCACCGGACATCAATTTGCAGCCTGCAGCACCCCCAAAACGGATGAATCCATCAACATGGGCGAGTGCCGTCAACCGCATGCCTTTGGAGGTCCAGGCAGCATGTTTGATCTCGGCGGAGACAGCAGACAACCATGCCCGTCCGGGTGGTTGAGAAGCCATTACCAGTAGTGCCTCACCTCCCGGCGCTAGATGTATATAGCGCTGGTCGTTATGGTCGCTAAACCCGATCACCCCCCTGCTGGCCGCCAGATCAGGATATCCGGCGGTGACCGGCAGGCGCAGTTGCCGCAGATCACCTTTGTTCCTGATCAGCCAACCCCTGCCTGCACCGGCCACTACCGTACGGTTGAAATCAAGCACCTTGTCGGCATAGGCAGAGGTATAGATTGGGAACAGCTCCTGCTGCATCGCCCAGTTATAGACATCCAGCAAGGCCTGCAGCGATGCAAGCTTGCTGGCAGAATAGAAATGATAGTAGATATTGACCGGCTTGAGTCTGCGGGGAGCATCCGTCATCCTGAAGGTTTCAATCACCCGTCGATAGCCGTAAAACGGTCCTTTCCAATCGTTGGTATAGACATTTTCATTCTGATTGGGCGCAAAAACCTGGAACCATCCTTCTTTTGCCACCCCCAGCGACGCAACAGCGGTAAGACTCGGGTTTGTTACGGTCATGACCGTATCGCCGCTGTTGATATTTCTGATGCCGGCGGTATAGGTCAATCTGATCGCCTCGGCAGGTGGCGTACAGTCTCCCGACCACTGCAGCAGAGTCACCTTTTTACCAAGCGGCAGAAGGCGACTGTTGATAAAATTGACCGACCCGACCACCTCTGTCTCATAATTAAGCGTGTAGCCGGGGATCTTGAGGTACCGTTCCGAATACATCGTGCGACCTTCGGCACTGTCCTGCCAGTAGTACGGATGGGAATAGGTATGGGTTGCCGCCTCAATCCAGGGCAGGGCCAGGGTCTCCCGGAACTCTTTCTGCAGTTCTGCTGCCTGGGCCGGGTACAGCCCCTTCTCATCCACTATCCCGGTGATGACCGAAACCGCCGTGGGAATTTTGTACCGTTTAAGGATCTTCTCCCGCATCTCAACACCGGCATAGCGACCACCCGGCCACTCTGCATAGCTCTCAAAACCATCTGCATCAATATGGGCCAACAGCAGGCGCACGCCGTTCTCTGTGGTGGGATCCGGCGCAACCGGTTGTTCAAGCCCGAGTGATTTTGAGAGCAGACTGAATGGATTGACAACCCAACGGGCCTGATCCTGCATAATCTGCACAACGCCGTAAGGATACTGTACATAGCCACCCCAGGAGGTGACCCCGGCCGCGTCGTATTCCTCCCCGTTCTGCGCTGTCAGGGTCAGCCATGCCTCCCCTTGCTTAATCTTCAGCCGGGCAAAAGCACCTGGTTGTAGTGACGGCTCCGCCTCAAACCCGATATCTCCCGTACGACGGCTTACCTTGAGTGAAGGGAGCCCGCGCCGCGCCGTACGCCGATATTCCAGTCCCAGCACAGTTGCAACCTGTTCAGGCGGCATACCGAATCCATCAATGAAGAGAACCTTGACGCCATCGCCAATCTGACGCCGTACCCATGCGGCCAGACTGTTCTTGCCGTCAACATTTTCGTTGTGGGGCCAGATCACTATGCCTGCATAGCGACCGGCAAGCTGCTCGGTCGGCAGCGGTTTGCGCAGATCCCGCATCTCAAGCTGGTAGCCCATATAGTTCAGTGGTGTCGCAATATGGTGGTGCAAGTCAGAGTTGGCGGGATCATTGACACTCTGACCATCGTAGAGCCCCAATACTTTACGCGGCAGCACTTCCACCGCGCCGATGCCGAGTGTCGCCAGATCCTTGTCGGTCACCCAGGGGATACAACCAAGCTCCTTGATCCTGGCAGCCGTCCTGCGGGCCAGCTCCCGATCCTTCGGGGCTACATAATCAATGGCAATTACCGGCAGACCAGCCTTCCGCACTTCCGCAAACTTGCCAAGCAGCCACTGGCGGTCATGCTCTTGCACGTCACCATAGGTGCCGTTTATCGGATCAAACTTTTGAAAAAGCGACTCGGCGGCAACAGCAAAGGCAGTATCTTTAACCTGATCCAGCACCTCAAAACCACGGTTCAGAATCAGACGCGCATCAGGATGGCGCTGCTTGATGCTGCGGATAATATCCACCAGACCCGCCATCAAGGCCGGATGTTTTTTACTGTCTTTCACCAGCAGGAAGGAATCCAGGGTATCGAGAAAAAAGCCGCGGTAACCGGCAGACCACAGTGGTTCAACCACCTGATCAAGAAAAAACCGACGCCAATCAGGATTGGCCAGATCCACCAGCTTGCTCTTCCAGGCCGGATTATTTCCGATCAGCCATTCAGGCTTGATCTGTTTATAAAAACGACGCTGAGGGTCAGCCTCACCGACACTGATATAGGCAAACAGCTCACTATGCCTGCTCTTGTAGGCCTGAGGAGCAATACCGGCAGCATCGGGATCAACCACCACAATATCAAAGGCTTGCAGCTCGTCCAGAGGCGGCTTTTCTGCATAATAAAAAGCCACACTGAACGGCTCGGCTGAAACAGCTCCTACTTCCGTAACAAGTGATGAAAAGAACATCACCACCACTACTAGCAGCAGAAAAATAGACCGCATAGACGACCCCAAAAACTCATTAAGTTAGTGATAACGTTGTATCACAAAGTAGTTATAACGCAAACAGACAAGATCTTGTTAGCCCTGACCAGTCCTGATCTGCCAGCTTTGCTCTTGACAGCAGCAAGAGTTTCTGTTAGTGATTGCCGCCTTTCGCAGCAGCCTATACTCTTAAAACTCTCTTTTGATGGAGTACGTTACGTATGGCAACGACCAAAACAACAAAGAAAACCGTGCAGGAAACCACTGCGCCCGCTTCTCCACCAAAGACAGCTACTGCAGTAAAAACAACCGCTTCCAAGAAAGAAACGACAGCGCCTACCAAGACGCCTGCCAAGGCTGCGGCTCCACAACCAGCCACTAAAAAAGTGATTGAACCAAAGTTAAAAGCAACAGCTGCCAGCAGTGAAAATGCCGCACCAGCTGCCACTGCAGCGGTTTCAGCAGCGCCTCCCGCTGGTAAATGGAAAGAAGTTCAACAGATTCTGCTGGATATGAAAGAGCAGACCCTGCTTGAAATCAAACGTTCCATCAAGAAGGGTTCCGAGACCTCGGTGGGCGAAGAGCCGACTGGCGATATCTACGACCAGGCATCATCCGAGCGGGACCGGGAACTGGGGTTGCTCTTAAATGACCGTGAACGGGAAAAACTGCACAGTATAGACGAGGCGTTACTGCGGATTGCTGAAGGTGACTACGGCATCTGTGAAGAGTGCGACGAAGAGATTCCGATGGGTCGCCTGAAAGTGCTTCCCTTTACCCGCCATTGCGTCAAGTGCAAGTCTGACCTGGAAAAGTTCCAGGCCCAGACCCGCCGGATAGAAGAGGACCGTGCGTACCGGGAAATTCCGGTTGGCGATGACGACGAGGGCTAGCCTCAGCGTAAGCGATCAAGCATACGCAGCAGCAATCCCCGCTGCACTTCCATAGCATGCTGCGGACAAAGCTCTCGACAGCACCAGCAACGAATGCAACGCCCTGAATCAACCTTCAGGGCGTTTTTTGTTATGGTGATCGCCTCAGGCGGACAGGCATCCCGGCAGACACCACACAGGGTGCACCGTTCTTTATCAGCAACCGGTACGGGTGACAGCTGGTTTCGCAACAAGCCCTTCAAAAAACCGGGCAGACCGAACTGGGCATCCAGCCCTTGCGGCAGGACAAAGGGAGGGGTTACAGCCTCCAGTAGCATATTTCCCACCACACTGATCTGATCCAGCTCTGTTCCGGGAAGCCCCCGACGACGGGCCTCCAATTCCACCGGCAGCAACGACGGCGGAATCCCGGCCAAATAAGCCGCAACCGTATCGATGGCAACCGGATTTTCTCCTGCAAGAAGCACCCCCAACTGTCGCGGTGTACCGCTGTTGGGACCATCACCTTCCATGGCAACAATTCCGTCTACAATGGTCAACGCCACCGGCCTGGCAAAGGCGATCTCCAGCAAAAGCCCGGCAAACAGTTCCTTTGAGTGACCGGCTGTCAAATGCAGACCGGCCTTGGCTGCGCCAACAACCGTTCCGTACAGGTTTTTCACGGCACAGGTCAGGGTCATCATCTCATGGGTCTTCAGCTTGGGCAGGTTGATCACAACATCGGCATCAAGATAGGCGGTTGCCAACTCAAGCTGGCGAAAGGTTCCCGCTGTTCCCACCCTCCGGGTCTCACCAAACGGCAGCAACTGTCCTCCGGTTGCCTTTACCGCCTGACTGATGCCGGTCTTTTCGGCAACACGCTCAAAACTGCCCAAGCCCGGACTGTCCCCCACCAGCACCTGGGCACCTGCCAGCTGCACCAGCTCTATCACGGCCTTGACTAAAGCAGGATGGGTGGTAACAGCGGCTTCCGGTGGCTTACCGGCCAGAAGATTCGGCTTCAGCAGTACCCGTTGACCAGGGCTGACAAACCGCCTGATCCCCCCCATAGGCTCCAAAAGCGCGACAAGTCGTTCTTTCAAAAGAGCTTCATCATAGTGGTCACAGCTTTGCAGACTTACTAAATCCACAACAGTCCCCTTGCGTTTTATTTCAGTTCAGCTACACTACCTGCAACAGTTCACAGGCACTTTGCTTCGGGCACGGGGTCCCCATGAAATCAGCCACCATGGAACATTATGATATTTCGCTGCTCTATGTTGAGGACGAGCGTGTCACTCGTGAGCAGATTTCCCGCATCCTGCAACGAATCGTCACGGAACTGTACGTTGCAGAAAACGGACAGGAGGGCCTGGAGCTCTATCGGGAAAAACGTCCTGATATTATCATGTCTGACATCATGATGCCGGTTATGAACGGCCTCGAAATGGCTCGGGAAATCCGGGCGTTGGACCGCGACAGCCAGATTATCATGCTGACCGCCTACAGCGATACTGAATATTTGCTGGAATGTATCAGTCTTGGCATCAATCAGTATGTCCAGAAGCCGGTAGATTTCTCTCAGCTGGCAACCGCCATTGAAACCTGCAGTAACTACGTCCTGCTGAAACGCAAACTACTGCAGCAGGAGAGCAGAATCCAGATGTTGTCTCAGGCTGTTGAACAGGCGCCGGCTCCGGTGTTGATCACCTCACTGAACGGCTCCATTGAGTATGTTAATGCCATGTTCAGCCGTCTGACCGGGTATCAGGCCACTGAAGTCCTTGGTCGCAATCCCCGTCTGCTCAAATCTGACCTGAACCCAACTGAAGTTTACCGTGATCTTTGGGAAACAATTTTAAGCGGCAAGGAATGGAAGGGCGAACTGGCCAACAAGCGTAAAAATGGTTCAATTTACTGGGAAATGGTCAATATCTGCCCTTTACGTGATGTTGATAACACCGTTACCGGCTTCTTAAAAGTTTCTCAGGACATTACCGAGCGGAAACAGTACGAAGAGAGTCTGCAGTATCTGGGTACCCATGACCCCCTGACCGGTCTGTTTAACCGTGCCTACTTTGATGCAGAACTGCAGCGGATTGAGTCCGGGCGGGAATATCCAGTCAGTATTGTGATGGCTGACATTGACGGTCTAAAAGGGGTTAATGATTCATTTGGACATGATGAAGGAGACCGCCTGATCAAGGGAGCGGCAGAGGTACTACTGTCCGCCTTCCGCTCCGGTGACGTGGTTGCCCGGATCGGTGGTGACGAATTTGCAGTGCTGCTCTCCCGCACCGACCATGACGCTGTTATGGCTGCTATTCAACGGGTAAAAAGCTGCGAATCAGATCATCAATTGGGAGACTTTGCCCGTTCACTGTCGCTGGGAGCAGCTACGGCTACGCATCCGGATGAGCTGCTGGACACGATGAAAATGGCTGATCGACTGATGTACAAAGACAAAACAGAACGCAAACGTCAGCATGTGCAAAACAGCTCAAAAAACTGAACATCTTGCAATAGCCGCCGCTGTAGTTCTGCAAAAGACACAAGCCGATTAACGCTCCCCGCAACTGCTGCAACGGGGATTTACGGCAACCGGCACCTCCCTGAAGCGCATCCCAAGCAGGTCAAAGGTCAGTAGACGACCGGTTAGCAACGATCCTATTCCCAGCAAAAACTTCACCGCCTCCGCAGCCTGCAGCGTTCCTATCACCCCCGGCAACAGTCCGAAAACACCGTCGCGTTCACAGGCCTCACGATCCTCTTCCGGAGGCAGCTCATCAAACAGACAACGATAGCAGGGCGATATTCCAGGTCGCACGGTCATGGTCTGCCCCTGGAACCGCAGTATACCGCCATGGGAAAAGGCGACTCCCTGGCTGACACAGATATCGTTAATCATGAATTTTGCAGCCAGGGTATCGGTGGCATCCAGTACAAAATCATACCGTTTCAGCAAACCGGGCAGATTCGTCTGATCAAGCATCACCGGGATCTGCTCAACACGGCAGGCCGGGTTGATTGCCTGAAGCCGTTTGGCAGCTGAAGCGGTCTTAGACTGCCCGACACTTGCACTATCATGGATAACCTGACGCTGCAGGTTTGACAGCTCCACCCGGTCTCCATCAGCTATCCCGATGGTGCCAATGCCGGCGGCAGCCAGATACAGGGCTGCCGGTGACCCCAGCCCTCCGGCACCAATAACCAGCACCCGACTCTCCCGCAGTCGCTCCTGCCCCTCAGGGCCGACCTCAGGCAACATCAGATGACGACGATACCGTTCCTGTTCTTCAGCAGTCAGCATGGCAGCTCTGCCCCGGTTATCCTGCCTGCCCCAAGCACCTCATCCCCTTGGTAAATTACCACGGTCTGTCCCGGAGTCACAGCACGTTGCGGTTCATGAAACAGCACCCGCATCCCGGCCCCATCCTGTGGCTCAACCCGACAGGGAACCGGAGCATGGCGATAGCGGATCTTGCAGTGCGACTCAAACGGCGTACGGGGCTCCTGACCAAACCAGACCGCCTGGTCTGCCAACAGCCCCGGAGCATAAAGGTACTGCTGTTCACCGACCACCACCCGGTTGCGGGCCGCATTGATCTCAAGCACGTACAGCGGCTCACTCCAGGCGATCCCCAACCCCTTGCGTTGCCCGACCGTATAGCGCCAGAAACCGTTGTGGCGCCCAAGTAGCTGCCCTGAACGGTGCACGATCAGGCCTTGAGCGGGAGGAGTGGTTAACCGTTTCTCCAGAAATTCAGCATAGCCGTTGTCCGGCAGAAAACAGACATCCTGACTGTCCTTTGCCGCTGCCACCGGCAACCCAAAATCACGGGCCAGCTGACGTACCTGATCCTTGCCGGACATGTCTCCTAAAGGGAACAGAGTCTGTTGCAGCGCCTCTTGACCAATGGCGGCCAGAAAATAGGACTGGTCTTTGCGACGATCAGAGGCAGCATACAAGTGGGCCCTGCCGTCAGCATCCCGCAGCACACGGGCATAGTGGCCGGTTGCCAGCCTGGCGGCCCCCAGTTGGTGGGCATGGTCCAGCAGCAACCCAAATTTGACCAGACGATTGCAACGCACACAGGGGTTGGGGGTTTCGCCATTCAGATAGCAGGTCACAAAGGGGGTAATTACCTGTTGTTCAAACGCATCAATCAGGTTAATCCGATGCAGAGAAATTCCCAGATGCCCGGCCACCTCTTCAGCAGCATGAGTGGCTGCTGCATCAGGCAAAAGATTCATGGTAATGCCCACCAGCCGATGGCCCTGCTGCTGTAACAAGGCCGCTGTAACAGCAGAATCAACCCCGCCGGAAAGGGCAACCGCAATCAACGATGATGAATCAGGCAGGTTCATTGGTTAAAACTGGATATTGGGACGCAGCACAAGCGTGAAGTTGGAGGCATTGGTATCATGCAGACTGCCACTGTAACGGGACGGATCTTCCCAGATCATACCGACATCAAGCTTGAGCGCAACCCCCCAGGATTTAATCGGAAATTTTTTACCCAGTACATACTCCTGACGTAACAAGTCACCATGCTTGGCGCCGATGTCCCAACGAACATCAAAGGTACTGTTTCGCAGAAACTCAAACGGGTTCACCCTGAAATCCAGGTTACTACGCCGGAATCCGACATAGAACGTATTGGCAATATCAGGGTTTTCATGCACCTTGGCGCCAAGCCGGAAGCTCCAGGAGAGTTTTTCATCCTTAAAACTACGCTCTCCCTTCATCTTCCACTCCGCCTCAAGGGAATGATCTGGTATCAGGACGTTATTCTTAATGTGCTGATTTGAATAACTGAGGAGATAGCCCATATAGCCCTTATTTGAGGAGAGCCGTTCCTCCCCCGGCTTGTCAAATTTCACCATATCACCCATAAATACCGAAAATGCGTACGGTTCTTCAAAACCGGCAGTCAACCACTGAATTACGTTTTGATTACGGCCGATATCGGCAATACCGTAGAAGTCTTTGGCATATTCCTTCAGGGCAACCCCGGCCAGAGGTAACGGCATAACCGATGCTTCAACCAGCATAAAGCGCGGAACCAGGGAGTGCAGCCACAACCTGCTGTAGATCTCGAACTCATCCTGTCCTGAAACATGGGGAATCGGCGAACCATCCAGCGGAATATTGAGTGAAACATTTGAATAGTAAAGATCCGTCTCCCAATCAAGGTCTGCCCAACCGAGCTCTTTGCTGCCAAAAAGGTACTCCTTGAGGGTCCGTCCAGAGGCCGGCGCCTGTTGGGGTTTGGCAGGTTCTTCAGCATAGACAGGAACAACGTACGCCATCAACAGGATACAAAACAGTAGCAAAAACCGTTGTCGCATCACGCGTCATCCTCCTGCAGCCCCGCTGCCAGCTTCACAAATGTCCTGACACGATACCCTGCAGCTGCAGCCAGTGCCTCCAACTCTTTCACTGGCACCAATTGTACCTGTTCATCCTGCACAGATTCAAACGACACCTGCAACGCCAGCCAGACAAGCAGCTCATCAAACCGTTCCTTGTTAAACCAGAGCGTACCACCATCATCATGGACCAACAGGAAAGAACTGATCAGTTGTTTTTCAAACAACTGAGCCAGTCGGCCTGGAGCAGCCTCTGTCAACCAGATCCCGCAACCCAATCCAACGGCACTACTCAGTTGACTTATCCAGACCTCAGACTGCCGCCCCTGGCTGCTTCCGTCTAAGACAAAGTCAGCCAGAGGTCGGCACAGTCCATAGAGCTGTAAGGCGTCATCACGTAATGGCAGAACCAGCATACGGGTCAGCAGAATAGCCAGCACCTGACGGCGGTTTTTCTGATCAAGCGCTAACATTTTTCTGTTCACGCCGCTCCTGCGCAACTGCCGCAAAGCCTTGGCTGCAACATCAGGCTGGTGCGCCGCGACCAGGCTGACCATCAGGCCCGACCGATCTATTTCAGCGGCGGCAACCGGCGGCAACTCGGCACAGTACCTTTGCAGTGCACTGTCCAGCAGGACTGGCTGCTGCAGCAGTTGCAGGCATTCAGCAAAGGCCCCAATCAGCGGCTGATTGAGCAATTGAATCCGCTCCTCCTCAAGGGATGCGACCCCCCTGCCTGCCAGATGCCCGCACAGCTCCGCCCAAGGCGTTTCCGGGGTATCCTTAAGGATTCTGAAATCGAGAAAGACATGAAACTCATACTCTGAAAGTTCTGCATACATCCCACGTTGGCAGATCTCAGCGGCGTTACGCAGATATTCATGCTGGGTGGAAATTTCACGAAACGCCAGAAAACAGCGGGGATCATCAGGTACTGCCAGGGCCTGCCCCAGGGAACCGGTGGAGTATTCCGTTGTTTCACCACTCCCTTTCTGCGCAACCGGCGTGGCCATCCTGATCCAGCCGGAGGTTGCACCATAGCGGTTGTTGTACAGTACCAACGCCCGCTGTTCACCCAACCGGTTACTATAGGCAAAGACGTTTTCATCCACACTGCCGTCATGGCAGTAAAAATCATACAGGGCAAAGTTTTCTGAACCGGAAAAGAGCTTGCGCCGCTTCAGAAGCGGGAAGATCCAGAGTTCATGACCGCGTACCAAGCCCTGGTCAACCGACTCATTCCAATAGGCCTTACGGTACTCCATGCCGTACTTTTCATGGAACCCCTCAATCTGGCCATGTCCAAACATCGGCAGACCCGGCATGGTTGAAAGCAGCACGCAGGCCCCAAAGTATTTGCCCTGGGTGCCAAACTGTTCCACTGCCGTCTTTTCATCCGGGTTGTTCATGAAGTTGACAAACCGCTTCAGGATCTCAGGATTAAACTCAAGTACGTTTTTGATTGTCTGGCGATACTTGGCATTTTCCTCCTGTTTGAGCATATTCATGAAGGCAGAGTTGTAGACCCGATGCATCCCCAGCGTACGAACGAAATAGCCTTCCATCATCCAGAACGCCTCGGCCAGCAGCAGGGTATCCGGTGCCTCCTGCGCCATCCGGTCCACCACTTCACGCCAGAACTCCACCGGGAAGACCGCATCAAACTCATCCCGCCCCATGGCATGTTCAGCGCGGGAAGGGATACCGCCACCCAACCCCCGTTGCGGATACCAGAGCCGCTGGTAATGCTTCTTCGCCAGGGTCATGGCCGCATCAAAACGGATGATCGGGGTCAGCCGGGCCACATGCAGGATAGTCTGAATCACCGTCTCACGTACCTGTGGGATCAGGTAGTTCAGCTGAGCCGTGTCGTTCCAGGGGATACTGGTGCCGTCATTACCGTGGTAGATGTAGCGGGTACGACCATCCCGGCGGTCGATCATCCTGAAGACCACCGCCGCATCCTGTTTGTTCCAGTAGCCATCTTCAATCTGAAGTGTGACTGACGGATCAGGGGAAAGGTCTTCGCCGTTAAACTGGTAGGTAGGAAACGGGGCATAGTCAGTCTGAATGAACCAGTCAGGATGTTCCAGCACCCAGCGGGAAAAAAGGCCGGTATGGTTGGGGACCATATCGCTGGCAAGACGGATACCACGTTGCCAGGCCCGCTGTTTCAGATTCAGAAAGGCTGTCTCACCACCCAGATCTGCTGCGATGGTGTAATCATACAGCGAGTAGGCAGAGGCATGGGCCTCTGGATTGCCGCATAACTGTTTGATCCGCTGTGAGGCGGACGAGCGTTCCCAGAGACCGATCAGCCAGAGGCCGGTGAAGCCCCAGGCAGCCAGACGATCCAGTTCGGCATCCGGCACCTGATCAAGGCGGGCAATGGGGTGGGCGTAGTTTTTTGAGAGTTGATCCAGCCAGACATGGGTCATCTTGGCCATCATCACCACATTGGACATCCAATCGGCGTCAGCCGAAAAAGCCTCATACTCCGGCTGGTCGTAGCCTGCATGGTGTCCGGCACCATGGTAGAAGCTATCGGTAGCTGTCCCCAAGTGACTACCTGCACCTGCTCCCCCCGGCAAACCAAACTGCAGCACTTCTGCAGGACCGGCGCCGCCATCAGACCATTGGCGCTGTTCCTCATCCAGAATATCAAAGGCGGTCAGCAGCTCTTCCAACAGTGCCGATGGCAAAGCTTCAGCCCACTGCTCACGGATATAGCCCAACTGTCCGGCCAGTGAATCCGGGGCCGCTACAAGTGGGGCATGCAACGCCTCAACCAGTGTCAGCCCGATACCAGGCAGTACCGGCCCTTTGGCAAGTACCTGTTCAATCCCGGCAACCACCTTGCGATACGGCGCAGCATCTGCCAGCTGCCGGTCATCCAGCAACACACGGAAGGGATCAACGGCCCGGTTATGGGCCGCCAGATTAAGCAGTAGCAACTCTCGCAACAACAGATACTCATGCTGCTCTTCATCCAGTGCAGCCAGATCACAACCTGGTGGAAACAGCACCTCAAAGGCAGCAAAGGTCTGTCCGACCAGCGTCCCAACAGAATCCAGTCCGGTCTGCTGCAGCGCATCAGCCAGCAGACTCCGCTGCTCCCCCTTACCCACCTCATCCACCAGATGGCGGTAGATCCGTAAAAGTGAAGCATACAGATTGAGTTGTGCGGCGGTTATTACGGCAGGAGCACCACCTGCCCTGGCCATACTGGAAGCCAGGCGACGGTAGAACAGAATGGGAGGATAGCCAACACCATGACAGAACAGCAGCGAATCTGCACCAAACTGTTCCTGGGCACGGGCAGTCAGTTGAATCGTAAAAGGGAAATATTCCGGCAGTGATGATGAAGGCATGGTCACGGCTCGAGTCTGTATGGGTAGGTGCTGCCAGCTGCTAAAAAAGGCGGCCAGAGAGTACTGGCCGCCGACGGTCTGTCAGTGAGACTTTTTCTTGGCTGGTGTCTTTGCCTTGCTTGACTTTGAACTGCCTTTCTTGCTTTTACTTTTACTCTTGCTCTTCCCTTTTTTTGCTTTCTTTGATTTGCCAGCCTTACGGGGAGCAGGATTGAATTCGTCCCGGATATTGTTCAGCAGCACCGAGGTCTCTTCCATATTTGGATCTGCCTTCTTGGCAGCTTCAAGTGCTTCACGGGCCTCTGAAAGGCGACCGGTCTTCATATAGACCCGACCAAGTGCATGCAGGGCACGGGCATGGTCCGGCTTTAACTCTGCCGCTTTTTTGTAGCTGGCAATGGCATTATCGTATTCTTTTTTAAAGTCATAAATCAGGCCCAGCTTGTAATGATTATTGGCATCGTCAGGAGCCAGCTCCACCGCCTCTTGCAACAGCTCTACCAACTCATCGTATTTCTTGTCTTTGACATAAATGGCCACCAGGGCATTACGGCTCTCACTGTCATCCTCCTGCAGCTCAAGCGCCTTGGTGTAATGCTCAACCGCCTTGTCAGTTGCACCTTTGGCCCGATACACCGCAGCAAGTTCCCGGTTTGCCTCCACATTATCAGGAGCAAGCTTCAAGACCGCTTTATAGGATTCTTCCGCAAGATTCAGGTTCTTGTTTTTCACAAAAATCCTGGCAAGCTTCAGATGGATATCAGCACTTTCCGGCTTCAGCTTCAGGAACTCGACATACTGTTCAACCGCTTCCTGGGTATTACCCCGTCCCAGGCGGATATCAGCCAGTTTCAGACGTGCCTCTGCAAAAGTCGGCTTCTTTTCAATGGCTCGTTTATAGGAAACCACCGCCTCATCCAACTGATTACGTTTTTCGTACAGCTGGCCAAGATTGTAATACACTTCTGCATTGGATGAGCCAAGATGAACCGCCTCACGGTAGGCCAAGACAGCATCCGCTTCGCGTCCTGCACGAAAATACAGATTGCCCAGTTTTTCATGGGGCTCAACGGCATCAGGCTGTTGCTGAAGCACAGCACGATAGGCATCAGCAGCCTTATCCACCTCTCCCTTGGCAGCCAGCTGGTCACCCAACACAAAGCCCTCCGGCTTAGCGGGCTGTTCTTCTACGACAGTCGTTCCCTTTTTACCCCCCAGCAAACGTTCGTAATCTGCCTGTTTTGCATCACCCTTCTTGTCATAAATATCAGCAAGCATCAGATGCAGACGACTACTGCGAGGATTAGCGGTAGAGGCCTTTTTCAGCAGCTCCAACGCAGCATCCTGCTGATTCTGCTGCAAATAAATACCTGCCAAAGAGAGAGAGGCCTGTTCGTGGGCAGGGTCCAGCAGCAACGCCCGCCGAAACTCATCAACCGCCCGGTCGGTCTGCCCCTGAGCAGCATAGACTTCCGCCTGTCCCGCCAGCACGCCGGCATCAGATGGCAATTTGCTTCCGGCCTCACCATAATGATACAGGGCAAGGGCATAAAATTTCTTGTCCGTCATGATTCTGGCCAAGGCTTTGTGATAAGCGGGCACAGACTGAACGGACAGTCCTTTGGTCAACGCAACGGCGGCATCATCCTGTAACCCCTTCTGCAGGTACAGTATTCCCAGATTACCTGAGGCAGCGGCAAAACCAGGTTCCTTTTGCAGGCTACGCCGATAGGCGGCAATAGCGCCATCAATGTTTCCGACCCGCTCCGCCTGAAGTCCCTGCACAAATTGGGCAGCAGCGCCATCAGGACAGTTCGCCAGAATCTGGGCTTCCTCCCTGGTTCTGGTGGCATCATCACTAATGGCAGGGAGCTTGTTTGCCAGTTCAAGGGCATCCTTGCACTTGTCTCCGCCAAAGTTCCAGCTAAAGCCGGTCAGCAGAAAAAAAGCGCTGACAAGGAGCGGCAAAACTGTCGTCCTTTTTCTATACATGGTTAATTTTCCTTTTGTTTAGCAGCAAGATTGGGGGGGAGTATACAGACAAAACTGCAAATATTCAAATAATTCTGCCGAACTGCTTGATTCTTTACAGTTTTATGGAATAGTATGTCGCAACTGATAGGCAACTGTTGTACACAGAACGACAGGGGAAACAGCATGAGTAAAGACCTGGAACAGATCATCATGACGGCTGGCGACCTGCCTACCATCCCGGTAGTTGCCACCAAAGTGATGCAACTGATGGAGGATGAAAACTCCACTGCTGATGACCTGGCCAGAGTGGTGGCTTCAGACCCGGCAGTAGCAGCCAGGGTACTGAAAATCTCCAACTCGTCGTTTTACGGAGCCCAACGTCAGATCCAGACGCTGCCCCACGCCATCATGATGCTTGGCTTTGTTACCCTGAAAAGTGTGGTGGTAACCGCATCGGTCAAGCAGGTCTATCACCCCTATGGCCTGACAGAGAAACTGCTCTGGGAACACTCCTTTGGTGCTGGACTTGCGGCCCGCCTGATTGCCCAGGAACTGCGCCAGATCAACCCTGATGAGGCCTTTTTAGGGGGCTTGTTTCACGATATTGGCAAGCAGATCATGAACTTTCTGGATAAGGACAAGTTTCAGGAAGTAATGCAGATGTGCTATAACGAAGGCATCCCGTTTGCTCAGGCAGAACAGCTGTTGTTCCACTACACCCACGAAGAAGCCGGGGCCCTGGTTATCAAAAAATGGAACTTCCCCGAACACCTGATCAAGGCGGTCCAGGCCCACCACAGCCTTGATCTGGGAGAAGATGCAGACCCCTATCTTTCCAATCTTACCAACGTGGTCAGCCTTTCAAACCTGTTCTGCCACCGCTACGGGGTTGGCACCCTGGCTGCAGAGGAAGAGCTGGATGTTGCGGGAAGCCTGCCGGCAACGCAACTTGGCCTGGGGGAAGAGCGGACCACCGCCCTGCTTGAACGGTTTATTGAAGCCTACACCAAGGATCAGTCATTCTTCAGCTAGCAGGCTATTCATCATCTTCAAGATGCTCCAGGATAGACTTGCGATAGGTCCCGTCAGATCGCTTACGCGCCTCCTCAGAGATCTCCACGCTATCATCCTCTTCAATGTCGTCATGATCCCGTGCAATATCGCCATACAGACGCCGCATTCGTTCCTGCGTTGCACTACGACGACGTTCAACCCCATCTGTCTTTACAACCCCCTGGATCGGCTCCGTCATGACTTACTCCGTGCAACATAGTTGATTTTGTTGCTCAGAAATTGATATAAAGTATTTTTAAACATCTTACCAGACAACGAGTATTCTGACTATGATTCGTCCCATTCTCACTTTTCCTGACCCGCTTCTCAAGCAAAAATCAGCGCCGGTCACCATCATCACCGATGAGATCATCCAGCTGGCCAAAGACATGGCTGAAACCATGTACGATGCCCCCGGTGTTGGCCTGGCAGCCCCACAGATCGGAGTTCTCCAGCGGGTGATCGTGATTGATGTGGCTGCAAAAAATGAAGCGCCGCAACTGATCACTGTCATCAACCCGGCGATTATCCAGGGCGAGGGCGAAACCTACGAAGAAGAAGGTTGTCTCTCGGTCCCTGATTTCTCCGCCAACGTTAAACGTTATGAACGGGTGGTGGTAAAAGGGCTGTCCCTTGAGGGCCAGGAACGGATCTGGCACGCAGAGGATCTGCTGGCCGTTGCCTTCCAGCATGAGATTGACCATCTGGATGGCATCCTGTTTGTGGATCGCCTTTCGCCGCTGAAGCGGGACCTGTTTGTCAAAAAGAGCAAAAAGCGGAGCGCCCAATGACCGGTTGGCGGATTATCTTTATGGGTACACCGGAGTTTGCCTGCCCCACCCTGCAGACCCTGCTTGATCGCAATGAAAATATCGTGGCGGTCTTTACCCAGCCTGACCGGCCCAAAGGACGTGGCCAGAAACTGCAGCCCCCCCCGGTAAAAGAGCTGGCCCTGCAGCACAATATAGCGGTCTTTCAACCACCCAAGGTGCGAGCACCGGAGGTAATCGAACAGATCCGCGGGCTGAAGCCCGACCTGATCGTGGTGGTGGCCTTTGGCCAGATCCTGCCCAAAGCACTGCTGGAGATCCCGCCCCAAGGCTGCGTCAATGTCCATGCCTCGCTGCTGCCCCGCTATCGTGGTGCTGCGCCGCTCAACTGGTGCATTGTCCACGGCGAGAACGAAACCGGTGTCACCACGATGTTGATGGATGTAGGGCTGGACACCGGCCCGATGCTGCTGAAAAAGGCAACCCCGATTGGACCGGACGAGGGGATACAATCATTACACGACCGGATGTCGCACTTGGGAGCAGAGCTATTAGGCGAAACCCTTGATGGCCTGAAGGCAGGACAGATCACTCCTGAAACTCAGAACGACAGCCAGAGCTGCTACGCCCCATTGCTGAAAAAGGAACATGGCCTGATCGACTGGCAGCGTCCGGCAGTTGAGCTGCACAATCAGATCCGTGGTCTTTCTATCTGGCCAGGGGCTGTCACCCTCCTTGAGGGTGCCCCGCTAAAGCTGTACCGCACCAGTATCGGACAAGGCTCCGGTCTCCCCGGCACCATCATTGCCACCGGTAAAAACGGGATTGAGGTGGCTTGCGGTCAAGGTTCCCTGATCATCCACGAACTGCAGGCAGCAGGCAGCAAAAAAATGGAGGCGGCCAGCTTTCTGGCAGGCCATCCCCTGGCACTCGGCACCCTGCTGACGCCCCATGAGGTAGCTGTATGAGTGATGTTCAGGAGCAAACCGCAGCCCCCCGCAAGCGGCTCTTTATCGCCCTGATGGGGCTGACCTGCATAGTTTTAGTAGTAGTGATCTTTCTGGCCTGGTGGGTACCCAGCCGTGGCCTGGCCAATATCCACCCTGACCTACCCCGGATGGTCGGACTGGTGGTCTTAGTCCTGTCCGGCGTTGCCATTCTGGGTACCGGCCTGCTGGTACTGACCACAGCCTTGGGTAAAGACATCTTCTTTACCCGCTTCATGCGTCTGGTGGTGATCAAGTTCCTGCTGCCGATGATTGAATTTGTAGGCAGGATACTGGGGCTGGACAAGGACCGGATCCGTCAATCCTTTATTGCCATGAACAACTCATTGGTGATTTCCCAGAAATACAAGGTGCGGCCGGACCGGATCCTGATCCTGCTGCCCCACTGTATTCAGTTGTTTGATTGTGAGATAAAGGTGACCGGCGACGTGAATAAATGCGTGCTGTGCGGACGCTGTGACATCAAGGGACTGGTGGAGATCGGCAGGAAATACGGGATTGATATCTCGGTGGCCACCGGCGGCACCCTGGCCCGCAAGGTAATTGTGGAGAAACGTCCCAAGCTGGTGCTGGCTGTGGCCTGTGAGCGGGACCTGACCTCCGGCATCAAGGATTGCTACCCGCTACCGGTCATCGGCGTCCTGAACCTGCGCCCCCACGGCCCTTGTTACAACACCATCGTGGACACGGCTGCCATTGATGCAGCCCTGCAGCAGGTATTGGATTTACCCCAATAGCCCCACCAGCACGGCCCTCCCTTATCAGGGAGGGTGTAAACCGCGCCACGCCGAAGAACCAGCCATTAACAGAAAGCTGTCCCAATTTCAAATCAAGGATGAGATCAAAGCGGCGAGGAATTCAGCGACGCAGGCGTACACGCCAGTACGCTGAGGAGCTGAAGACGAGCCAACGAAGATATCGCCTTGAGTTGGGATTGGGATTAAATTCTGAACCGTTCCAGCTCATCCTCCTGCAGGTCATTCACCACGCTGATTTCAGACCGGATCCCGTCAACCTGCAGACTTATACAGGCAGCCGCCCCTTTGGCTGCCTTGGTGTAGCGCAGCAGAATCCGCCCGGCCTGCACCAAATCCGCCTGCTGGGGTTCTCCCACCAGCAGCACCAGCGGACTGGCACCATCCATCCAACGCAGGGTGGTTTCTCCGGCACCAATTGAGGCCAGAATTTTTTCATTGTCGCTACTGTCCCGGCCAACCACCGCCTTACAGGTCTCAGACAGCCGGAAATGCCTGCCAGTTCGTAGCAGGTCAAAATCCCTGATCACCGGCACGGTCTGGTGGTCCAGCAGGTCCTTGACCTTGGGGATATAACTTTCCTCGGTCAGCAGGCAGCCGCCACCCGGTGCCGGATAGTCATCAACTCCCAGCTCGGCTGCCAGTCGCATCTGATCCTTGCGTCCCCGCCCCTTGATGGCAGGCAGTTCCTCCCGCTTTACCCAACCCTCCGCCTCCGGGATGGTCACCTTCATATACTTTGCCGAGAGCGGACGCAGCAGCAGGCCGGCAATGCCGCAATCCCGCTCGATCAGACGCAGCGTATCCTGGCGCTGGCTCATGGGGCGCTGTCCCACCACCTCACCGGTAATCACAAAGTCAGCCTGCAGCTCCTGCAGCAGGGCACCAGCACAGCGCAGCATAAAGGTCTTGCAGTCAATACAGGGATTCAACGCACTGCCGTAGCCGTGGCGGGGATGGCGCAACATCTCAATAAACTCTGCCCCCAACGGGATGGAACGAAACGGGATGTCATAACGCCGGGCATATTGGGCTGCCACCGGCTCACCATCAAGGATCGGCGAACAGCCAAAAAAAGGCGACGTAAAGTTGATGGCAAGGACATCAACCCCTTGCTGCTGGATCACCTTCACTGCCAGGATTGAATCCAGACCACCGGAAAATAACGCGAGGGCTCGACGCTGCATCTGGGGAAAACTCCTTGGTTTGATTACTCAGTTGCGGGGCAGCATCTGTACCATAACCGCACTATCTTCCGCAATGATTGACTCACCACCATATCAGGTTACAATAACACCAATTCATCAGCAGCAGAAGGGAGCCCTATGCCGATCAATGTCAGGGAAGGCACGCTGGGTGCCATCCTCTATAACTCACGTATCATCAGTGATGCCGACATCACTGCCGCACTTGAAGAACAGCAACGTAGCGGATGCCGCTTTGGTGAAGCACTGGTTATTCTGGGCATCGTCACCCAGGAGGATATTGATTGGGCACTCTCCAATCAGTTGGATATTCCTTACATCCGTCTTAAACGCGAGATGATTGACCCGGATGCCCTGACGCTTATTCCTGCAAATATCTGCAGAACACATCAACTGATACCACTGATAAAAGCAGGAGATGAGCTCTCTATTGCCATTGCGGACCCACTCAGCAAAGAAGCTGTTGCCGCTGCGGCCGAGGCGTCAGGTTGCCGGATCAACCTCTCGGTTGCCCTGGCCCGTGAAATAAACGAAATGCTTGACCAGTGCTACGGCCTGAGTAAAGAAGAACAACTTGGTTTTAGTTCAGGTCAATTTACAGCCGAACAGCTCTCCTCCATCAACTCAGATCTCAGCGGACAACAGCTGCTGAACAACCTGCTTACCTACAGCATTCAGCACCAGTTAAGTTCCTGTTCTTTTATGCCTTTGGATACGGTAATCGCCATCACCGCCCGCAGTGGCGCAACCAACCATGAGTTGGGAATGCTTGCAGCTGATCACTATACCACTGTCTGCAGCCTGATCCGCAAAGCGGCTACACTACCGTTCTCCAGTGAACCCTCACTTAGCGGTTGCATCAGCTTTCGCCATCATGAACGGGAACTTTGTTTTCAGGTTCTGTTGATGCCTGGCAGACAGGGAGACTACATCACCATCCGTCGGCATATAACGGCCAACATTCCGCACACTCTGTCCCGGTTACAACTGCCGTCATTCCAGAGAGAACAGTTTACCCGCCTCATAACCGTACGCCACGGCCTGATACTGTTTGCATCCCGCTCGTTGCAGGAACGTTGTCGTTTTATGGATCTGCTACTGGAGGAGCTGGACACCACCGGCAGGTCTGTACTGATTCTTGGCAATGAACCAGGGAGAATGCTCAAACAGTTCCCCCGTATCCCGCTACCAGAATCAGAGGCGAGCCGTGGACGGCTGATTATGGACAGCCTTGAGCATGGCCCGGATATTCTGGTGATTGAAGACGGCACCGCTCTGGAGCCATTTACCGCTGCGGCACGGGCTGCCATGCGGGGCAAACTGGTGCTGGTGGGGATGGATATCCGCGGCACCCGCAATCTGTGTGATCACCTGATCCGCTTTCGTCAACGCAACGCCTTTCTGACCCCGTTTCTTTCCGGCATTGTATCATTCAAAGGTATCCAGCTCCTCTGCCCCTCCTGCAGACAGACGGCCACCCTGCCGCAACAGGAACTACTCGGTCTTCAGCTGCAGCCACCACCTGCAGAACTGTATCATGCAACAGGCTGTCCGCACTGCAATTTTACCGGAGTAAGTGATCGGATTTTCCTAACCAACTGCATCTGCTTTGACCGTGAATTGCACGCCCGTTTTGATGCCGCTTCTGATGGAAGCAGCTTCATTGCCGGACTGAATGCCGATGGGTATCGCGGAATCAAGGCGGAGGGTGAGGCTCTGCTAAAGGCGGGAGCGGTATCACCGGAAGAGTTCATTGCTGCTGTAATTCAATAATCAATTACATGGAGACAAGCTACCATGGCCAAAATAGATGCTTTATTCAAAATGATGAAGGAGCAAGGGGCATCAGACCTGCACCTTTCATCCGGCAACCCACCCATTTTCAGGCAGCATGGCGAGATGGTGCACCTGCAGTTCAAACCGCTCTCCCACGAAGAACTGCTCCCGATCCTGTATGAGATTCTGAACGAGGAGCAGAAGGCCCAATTTGAGACCACCAACGACCTGGATTTTGCCTATGCGGTGCCTGACCTGGCCCGCTTCCGTGGCAACATCATGATGACCCACCGCGGTGTGGCAGCGGTCTTCAGGATCATCCCGGCCATAATCCTTTCAGCGGACCAGCTGAACCTGCCGGATGGAGTACGCCGGATGACCCAGTTCAAAAAGGGGCTGGTACTGGTGACCGGCCCGACCGGGTCCGGCAAATCCACCACCCTGGCAGCCCTGATCGACCTGATCAACGCCACCCGCAAGGAACATATCCTGACCTTGGAAGACCCGCTGGAGTTCATCCATGAAAACAAACTGTCGCTGTTGAACCAGCGCCAGATCGGAGCCCACACCAACTCGTTCGCCTCGGCCCTGCGGGCTGCCCTGCGGGAAGACCCGGACATCATCCTGGTGGGAGAGATGCGGGATCTGGAGACGATCCAACTGGCCATGAGCGCCGCCGAGACCGGCCACCTGGTCTTCGGCACCCTGCACACCAATACGGCTGCCAAGACCATTGACCGGATCATTGATGTCTTTCCCAAGGAATCCCAGGATCAGGTCCGCACCATGCTCTCCGAATCCTTAAAAGGGGTGGTCTGCCAGCAACTGCTCAAAACTGCCGATGGTCACGGACGGGTGGCTGCCCTGGAGATCATGCTGGGCACCCCGGCCATTGCCAACCTGATCCGCGAAGGCAAGACCTTTCAGATCCCCTCCATCATCCAGACCGCCAAGAAAGACGGCATGCAGCTGATGGACCAGCACCTGCTGGATCTGCTCAAGACCAAACAGGTAAACCCGGAAGAGGCGCACAAATGCGCCATCGACAAGAAGATGTTTGAGCAGTACCTGCCGCAGGCGCCACCGGCATAACCCTCCCCTAAATAACGAGGAAACAGACAAAAAACGCCCCGCCGGAGTTTCCGGCGGGGCGTTCTACATCTTATTTCCGGCTTCAGTTCTAAGATGATAGCACGGACGGTTTCTCACGCCGGGCGTGCGAGGAAGGTGGTATGCCAGACGCACGGAGCGCAGCGACCGAGACATACCAACTGGTAGGCGAGGAAGCGAGCACCGCGCAACGACGCAGACCGCCTCCGCAGCCGCCCGGCCCTACATCTCGACGCGGGTCACCACCCCTTGCAGCTTCGCCGCCGGCAGCTTGTTAAACTGCACAAAGTTGGGGGTCAGCTTCTTTACAACCGAGAAGAACTTCCAGATCGGGTTCGTCGTGGCAATATCCTCAATACCGTAGAAGATAACCTTCTCCTGCACCCCGTTCTGGTGCAACAGCTCCTCAATGGCAATATGCTCCATATAACCTGCATAAACCTCAAAGGCATCCAGCCCTTTGGCAATGCCGGTCTTCAACTCGCTTTGCAGGCCATAGGGCTCATCTGTCCGCACGATGGAGATAAAGACATTGCGCTCATAGATGATGTTACTACGGATAATGCAGTGCACCACATACGGCGGCACCACACTGTACTCTTTGACAAAGAACAGGCCGGTGCCGGGAATATTTCTGCCTTTATTGTAGATCTGTTCATAGGCCAGCTGAAAGGTATCCAGCTCCAAGGGGCGCAAGGCCATGTATAGAGCCCGCTGTCCCTTGGTCCAGACCAGAATGGTGATCAGCGGCACCGAAGCCAGGATCAGCGACCAATAGCCACCGTGGGGCAGTTTGTAGAGGTTTGAAACCAGAAAAATAGCATCCATCAGCGTAACAAACAGGGCTACCGGCACCTTCCACTTCTTCTTGGTCCTGCTGAAGATGGTTACCATCATGATACCGGTGATGGTCATGGTGCCGGTTACGGCCAGACCGTAGGCGGCAGCCAGATTTTCGGACTTCTGGAAGATCAGCATGATCATGATCACCAGCCCCAGCAGCAACCAGTTGACCGAGCCGATGTAGATCTGCGACTTGAGGTGGGTAGAGGTATAGTCAACCTTCAGAAGCGGCAGAATACGGGTAGTGATCCCTTGATAGACAATGGAAAAAACGCCACTGATCAGTGCCTGGGAGGCGATCACCGTGGCAGTAATGGTCAGGATCAGAAACGGGATATACAACAGGGGAGCCTGCCATTTTACCATACTGAACAGGATGTTCTTGGCATCAGGATTATTAAGCAGATACGCGCCCTGGCCTAGATAGTTGATCACCAGGGCAACAAAGACGAAGTACCAGGCATGGCGGATCGGCCTACGCCCCAGATGTCCCATATCAGCATACAATGCTTCGCCACCGGTGGCACAGAGGATAACCTCGGACAGTACAAAAAAACCTGCAATCCCGTGGTGCAGCAAAAAGTTGATGGCATAGTGGGGACTTAAGGCCTTGAGGATACCCGGATGGGAACTGATGCCGACCAGACCGGAGACCGTCAGTGCCCCAAACCAGATGATCATGATCGGCCCAAAGGCCTTGGCCACCTTGTCAGTACCCTTGTCCTGAAAGATAAACAGGCCGATTGCGATGATAGCTGCAATCAGGATCAGCACCCCTTGACGGGTAGATTCAAGACCGGGAATCAGCACCATCCCTTCAACAGCTGAAAGGATTGAGATCGCCGGTGTAATCACCCCGTCTCCCAGCAAGAGGGCAACCCCCAGAAATGAAAGAATACCGATCAGAGCTAACCCTTTACCTGGCTGCAGCATTCTGGTCAGAATTTCCTTCAGCACGATAGTGCCCCCCTCCCCCTTGCGGGAGAGAGACATAGCCAGAATGGAATATTCAAGATGAACCAAAATTACCAGGGTCCAGAAAACCAGGGAGACGATTCCGAAGATGTTGTCCGGGGTCGGTTTAGTAATGGCAAAGATAACCGTCAGGGTATAAATCGGGCTGGTACCGATGTCGCCAAACACCAGACCCATCGACTTTATGACACCACCCCAGAAACTTTCAGCGTCATGCTGTTGCATAGTTGCCCCTTTCCACCAACACACAGGGCCGGAAGAAAAAAACGCCCCCGGCAATGGCCGCAAGACGTTTGTCCTGTCCGATGCCCTTCCAAATGCCTACGAGGTTAGCTGACGGGCTAGAGGTTGAAAGTCCTCCTCGGGATACCTCCCGATACGCCCCAGTTGAATGGGTCCCCCGCATCCATCGCACATAGTGTGGCGATGAATCTCGGCTGCTGTCTTATGTGGCGGAAGATACTCTTTTTCTCAAAGCTGTCAAGTGTTCCTGAGCACAGGAAGGCGTTTGGCAACACCTCTTGTTTTTGGTGCAGCCCAGAGGTTGCTAGAGAATATAAGCTGGCGGGATCTGTTTGTTAGGCAAACAGTTAGGTACGCACCCTGATCGGCATGATCACCGTGGTCAGGCCAGCCCACTGCAGGCGGCGCTGGATGGCAAAGGCGGTCTCGTTGTGTAGCAGACGGTGATAGAATTTTTCCAAACGGAAGGTGAGCTGTCCGGTGAAGACCGTTGAGCGGGGAAACTCTTCGGCAATCTGTTGACACAACTCGGTTGCATTTTCAACCACATCGGTCCCCACTGCCATGCGGTAAGCGGCGGCAAAACCAAGTTTACGGGCCAGGGACACGTACTGTTCTAGTCCGAACCGGACGGACTGTTCCAACGCCTCAAGCTCTTCAGCCCCTTTGAAACTACCGGAATCAATCATGGCCACTGAGACGAAGATCACGTTTTTATAGGTTTTGGGAAAGGTGGAAAGGATGGAAAAAAGGGTATGCACACCGAACCCGGTGTAGCCGGAAACCAGCTGGATTGCGGTAGATGCGTTATGATCGATGGCGGGCGGCTCGCCGTGGGCACTGACCGGTACATCCAGCAGGCTTTGGTCCAGATCGGCCATGCCGAGCCGTACCCGCTTGTAGTGCCCTTTGATCAGGTAACAGAGCCCGATTACCACCGAGGTGATCAGAAGCGTCATCCAGCCCCCTTCGGTAAATTTTTCAAAGACCGTAATAGCCAGGATGGTCACACACAACACCAGCCCCACCAGGTGGACAGAAAGATGCCGCATCCATTGTGGGTCTTCCTTTCTACGCTCAATGAAAAATTTTGACATCCCCAACTGTGACAGCGAGAAGGTGACAAAGACATTGATGGAATACATTACCACCAGAGCCGATACCGATCCCCTGGTGTAAAACAGCAGGGCAATAGCCGCAATCCCCATCAACAGGATGCCATTGCGCATGGTCAGGCGAACCGAGAGGGCGGCAAAGCGGTGAGGAAACCAGGAATCAATCGCCATATTGGCCATCACCCGCGGTCCATCCACAAAACCGGCCTGGGCTGCCACCAGCAGCAGGGCACCTTCGGAAAAAATGGTAATAAAGGCGATGCTGCTGCCCATGGGCCAATTGGCAAACAGCCCATCAGCCAACACCGCATTAAGGGTCTTGCCCTCCACCGGTTTAATGCCGACCAGGGCATAGCAGAGGAACAGTACCCCGGCAGTAAAGGCCAGTGAGGAGGCCATATAGAGCATGGTACGCTTGCCGGTCTGGACTCGCGGCTCACGCATGATCTGCAGACCGTTTGAAACCGCCTCAATACCGGTGTAGGTACCACCCCCCAGGGAGTAGGCCCGCAGAAACAGCAGCAGGATACCAAACAGACCTATACTGGAGAGATCATGCCTGATGCCGGTTGAGAACTCACCAGCCAGCGGTGCAAACCGCTCAGTATGGGTGAAGACGCCATACAGCAGCATGATCAGGTGACTGACCACAAAGATCGCAAAAATGGGAGCCAAAACCGTAATGGATTCCTTCACCCCACGGACATTGAGGATGATCAGCAGCAGGGTCAGGACACAGGCAACCGGCACCTTATAGTGGTGATACTGCTGGGGAACGTAGCTGAACAGCGCGTCACAACAGGAGGCGATGGAGATGGTGATGGTCATCACATAGTCCACCAGCAGGGCACTGCCGGAGACCACCCCGGCCTTCTCGCCCAACATATGGGTAGCCACAATGTAGCCGCCGCCACCGTGGGGAAAATGTTCAATGATGCGGGAATAGGCGTAGGAGATGATAAAAACCGTCAGGGCAGTGGCAAGCCCCAGCAGAACAGCCAGGTAGGTATGGTTTCCCAGTGCCCGGAATGCCTCTTCCGGTCCATAGGCCGATGACGAGAGGCCGTCAGCCCCCAGCCCGACCCAGGCCAGAATCGGAATCAGCGCCATCTTGTGAAAGAGGTTGGTATCTTTCAGATGTTTGGGGGCACCGAAGATAGCCCTGATACACTTGGCAAAAAATCCCTGTCCTGCATGTTGTTCCGCTGGTTCCATGAATGGCGCGCCCTCACAGTGAGTTTTCACCACCGTAGCAGGCTGCGTATCAAGAGGGCATCAAGATCAGATCAAGAGGTATCAAGAAGGCGTCAAGGCAACCTGCGTTACTCAGACGAGACGATAGCCTACACCAAGCTCTGTTGTAATATGACGTGGTTGCGCAGGATCAACTTCAATTTTACGGCGCAGGTTACTGATATTAACCCGCAGCACATGGGGCTGTTCCAGATGGGATGGCCCCCAGATCTTGCTCAGAATATGACGGTGGGTCAGGACCTTGCCGGCCTGGCTGACCAACAGTTTCAACAGATCATACTCAGTGGGGGTAAGCTGGATATCGTTCCCCCTAACCGTTACCCGGCGCAGCTCCAGATTCACCTCAAGATCATCACTGGTAAAGACCGGTTCCGGCAATTCCTGCTGCAAACGACGCATGGCAGCCCTGATACGGGCCAGCAGCTCGCCAACACCAAACGGCTTGGTCAGGTAATCATCAGCCCCCGCATCCAGGGCAGCAATTTTGTCTTCTTCCCGTTCGCGCACCGACAGCACGATAATCGGCGCCTGCGACCAGTCTCGGACCCGCTTGATTACCTCTATGCCGTCCAGATCCGGCAAACCTAGATCAAGCAAAATCACATCCGGCCGGACTGCAGCCGTAAGCGAGAGACCGGTATGGGCATTTTCTGCCTCGTATAGCAGAAATTCCTCACTGGATAAAACCGTACGCAGAAACTTACGGATGGCCACTTCATCGTCGATGATCAGGACTCGCGGGAGATTACCCGACGTACTTTCAGCGATCATGCCCCTCTTCCTTTTCCTGGTGTTCTGTTTTGGCCAGCGAGAGACGGATCTTTATCACCAACCCTCCCTCGGCACGGTTTTCAGCCCTGATGGTTCCGCCGTGGGCCTCAACAATCCCTTTGCAGATCGAAAGCCCCAGACCGGTGCCACCCACCCCCTCCGGCACAGGGATCCGGTAAAACTTGTCAAACACCCGTTTCAGATCCTGCTCCGGCACACCGGGACCATGATCAGCGATCATTAGCACCAACCAGCCATGTTCCTGATGGGAGCTGATTTCAATAGCGCGCTCAGGCAAGGAATATTTTAGCGAATTATCGAGCAGATTCACCAGCACCTGGGTCATCAGTACCAGATCCATAAGCACCATGGGCAGGTCATCGGGAAGGCTGATCGTTATCAGATGACTTCCGACACGCGGCTTGATGGCTGCCATGGCACAGCCCACCAGATCCTGAATGTCGCACAACTCAAGGTTCAGCCTGATGGCCCCGGCCTCAATCCGGGTCATATCCAGCAGGTTGCCCACAAAGCGGTTCAGGCGTTCAGCCTCACTACAGGCAGTATCCAGCAGTTCACGACGGGCCTGATTGCTCAGATGCATCCCCTCATCACGCAGGCTGGAGAGTACCCCGGTTACCGAGACCAGCGGAGTACGCAGATCATGGGAGATGGAGTTCAGCAGGGCACGTTCCAGATTCTCCCGCGCCTGAAGGATCTGGGCCTGTTCAGCCTGACGGGAAAACTGGACCCGTTCAATGGCCATGGCTGCCTGGGTGGCAAAGGCATCCAGCAGACGGCGGCTCTCCTGGGAACGGTAGTCATATTCATCGTCCATCCGCACCCCCAACACCCCCAGCTGGCTGGCAGGTGTCTGCAGCGGCAGATAAATCAGCTCCGCCGAAATCAGGGTATCAGTGCCACGTCCGGCCGGATGCCGATTACGGAAGCACCAGTCTGCCACCGCCTGTTCCTTGCTATCCAAAGCAAGTCCATCACTGGTTGCCAGCAGTTCAAGCCGTTCACCTTCCGGCAGTAACATGACTGCCTTGGCGTTCAGTGCCTCCTCCACATTCCTGACCACCGACGACAGCACCTTGGCAATATCAGCAGCCGCAGCCAGATCACGACTCAAATAATACAGCGAGGCGGTCTGGATCTCCCTGACCCGGATCACATCGGCCCGTTCCCGCGACCGGGCCACCAGATTACTGATTACTATCCCCACCATAAACAGACCCGCAAAGGTGATCAGGTACTGGGTGTCTGCCACGGCAAAGGTCAGGTGCGGCGGTACAAAGAAAAAGTCAAAGGCCAATACCCCCAGAAAGGCGGTCAGCATGGCTGGCCGGCGTCCCAGCCGAACCGCTGCCACCACCACTGCCAGCAGATAGATCATCACCAGGTTGGTTGGTTCCAGAAAACGGCTGACCAGCCAGCAGCAGATAGTTGCAACGGCCACCAGCCCGCCAGCCAGTGAATAACCCCAGGGATGCAGGTGATGGCCGCGCACAACATCCTTCTGTGGCTGCGGCGTTGCCCCCCCGGTATTGATACGCACCACAAAGACATCACTGCTGCTACTGCGGCGGATGATCTGATCAACAATCGAGGGGTGCAGCAGTTCATACCAACGGCTATGGGTTGGCTTACCCACCACGATGCGGGTCACATTATGGCGTGCCGCATACTCAGCCACCGCTTCCGGCACCGAGGTGGCGGTAATGGTGGCCACCTGGGCCCCCAACCCTTCGGCAAAACGCAGATCCTGCCAGACCCGCTCACGGTTTTCCCTGGTATGGCGGTCACTGCCCGGTGTCTCGATATAGACCGTATGCCAGGGAGCCTTCAACTCATCAGCCAGCCTGCGGGTGGCCCGGATCAACTGTTCACTGAACGGACTGCCGCTGACGCAGACCAACAGCCGTTCTGCCGTAGGCCAGGGACCGGTAATGGATTGGGTCTCCATATAGGCCCGCATCTGGTCATCCACCCGGGCAGCGGTACGGCGCAGGGAAAGTTCCCGTAGCGCCATCAGGTTGCCGGGACGGAAGAACTTCTCAATCGCCTTGGCAGCCTGATCCGGGATGTAGATCTTGCCTTCATGCAGCCGCTGCAGCAGGTCTTCCGGCGGAAGATCGATCAGCTTGATCTCAAACGCGATATCCAGCAGCCGGTCCGGCACGGTCTCCCGCACAGTGATACCGGTGATCTGGGCTACTACATCGTTCAGACTCTCAAAATGCTGGATGTTGACCGTGGTATAGACATCCGTACCGGCTGCCAGCAACTCCTCAACATCCTGCCAGCGTTTTTCATGGCGTGAACCAGGCACGTTGCTGTGGGCCAGTTCATCCACCAGCACAATCTGTGGCTTGCGGGCCAGAATGGCATCCAGATCCATCTCGGGCAGTGTGACACCGGCATAGGAAAGCTGCATGCGGGGGACCAGCTCAAGTCCCTCCAGCAGGGCGTCGGTCTCACTACGACCGTGGGACTCCACATAGCCCACCACCAGGTCACGGCCATCAGCCTTCCGTTTACGTGCCGCCTCAAGCATGGCATAGGTCTTGCCAACGCCAGCGGCATAGCCAAGAAACACCTTCAGCTTGCCAAGCTCAGATTGAGCTTCTTCCGCCTGGGCCAGCTTCAGCATCGCCTCCGGGGTGGGGCGTATGTCGTTGTCGGGATTGGTCATTAGCTTTCCTTAAAACGCTAATTTTGTAGGTAATTTATACACATTCTTATGAATAACAAACTTATTTTGCGCCGTAAACCCTTGCAACAGATAGATGGAACCATCCGTGTCCTGGAACCACAAATTGCTGGCATTTGATTTTTCACCAGTAGATACGCTGATCAGTTTCCACGTTTTAGGGATGGATGGTGCGGGGCTTGTACCGTGAATATCACAGAGCTTGATATCATCTATAGGGATGAATTCTTCAAACACTGCCGGAGGAACATGTTGCGGGTAGGATACCGCCCAAGCGGCAGAGGCGATAAACAGGGACGTTATAATAATGAAAGCGAGTCGCATAGAGATTTCTCCTGTCTGCTTGATACTGACTCTTACTCGTCTTTGTTACTTCTTCTCATATCACAATCAGTTCTACCTACACGTATATCTTCAATGTGGGGGCGGCGAACCGCCCCCACATTGAATTGAAAAGCGCAATCGGCATTCTAAAAATTGATATACAGTTGCGTCGTGTAGGCCGGCTTGCCGCCCGGAATGGCCTCACCCTGTGATGGTTTGTAGAACGGGTTGTAGGTGATCACTCCCATCAGCAGGGAAATATTTTTTGTAAAAGCCCAAGAGCCGCCCACCGACAGGGCACCGTTGGCGTTGTTACCACTCATGTAGTCAACCCCCATCCACAATTTATCCGAAACCTCGCTGATAGTCCGATCCCAAGAGGCCATCACACCGCTGTTCATATTTTTCAGATTGGTACCGTTAGCAAGTGCCCGCTCCGAACCGTAGTAGCCGCCAGCCGACAGGCGACCGATTACCGGAAAGGTTTTGCCCGCCAGGCCGTAGATGATATTTTGGCGGGTAGAGCGGGCGAGCTCCGGCTTGTCGTAGGTGCCAAGATTGAACGCACCTACGGCAAAAGCAGGCATCCCCTTGATGCCGAAGGCATCTTCAGAGGTAGCCAACTTGGCGTTAAAATAGATTGGGTGACTATCACCGAAGTTGTCATTCTGTAGGTTGGAAGTCAGATAATCTACGCCAATCTCAAGCTTCAGGTTCTCAAACGGGAGTACGCCGACAACCACTCCTGCATCGAAATAGCTGGCGTTTGCATCGGCCTTCTGCGAGAAGCGTCCATTATAGGTCAAGTTGACCGTAACATCCTTGAATCCCTTGGCATCGGGTGACGGGATCCATATCTGGCCAGTGGGGGTTGCCATTGCCGCACCGCATGCAACTGCCACTATTGCCGCTGCTGCTGCCACTATTTTTACTCGTTTCATATCATCTCCTTAATTTTCGTTTTACGATCTTTGCGTGCTTACAACCATTACTCAGGCAGGACAAATCTGCTGAGGAGTAATAACAAATTTGCAGTTACCGAAGCTATGCAGAGTATCCATCAACGTGCCGACCAATTCATCGCTGACGACGGTGCGTATCTTAACTCTGTTGAGCAAACGGTACATGTATGCAACACCTTCAAATACCCTGTACTGCACAGCCCTGTGACCTTCATAAGCGGTTTCATGGACGATCAGCCCCATTGCCTCAAGGGCATCGCCGAGTTTGAGCATATCTCTCGTATAGATGATTCCCACTACGAGTTTCATATGATAATTCCCTCCAGACGCTGATCATTTCAATGCATCCAGTTTCACGTTCAATTCAAGCACATTAACCCTTGGGGCACCAAAAAAGCCCAACTGGCGACCTTGGGTAGCCTCTGCAACGGCTTTTATTATCGTCTTTTCAGATACGCCACGCGCCTTGGCAACGCGTGGCACCTGCAGCAGGGCCGACTCGGGGGTGACGTGAGGATCAAGTCCACTTGCCGAGGCCTGCACCAGGTCGGCCGGAACCCTCCCGGTCACGCCGGTATCGCGGAGTGCCTTGACCCGATCGCCTACCGTCTGCAGATAAGCAGGATTGGTCGGCCCGGCATTGGAGCCGCCAGAAGCCATGGCGTTGAAGCCGAAGTCTGACGTAGCGGATGGGCGTGGCCAAAAATATTTCGCGTCGGCAAAGGGCTGGCCGATCAGATTGGAACCGATCTCCTTGCCGCCCTTGTCCGTAATGAAACTTCCTGCAGCCTGTTTGGGGAAGAGGGCATAGGCCACTCCGGTGACCACTGCCGGATAGATACCGCCGCAGATGACGGTAAAAATGATAAAAATAAGGATTGCCGGTCTTATATCTTTCATTGTTTTTCTCCTATTAGTTACCTAAACCATCAGCCCAACAACCATATCAATGATCTTGATCCCGACAAACGGGGCGATTATCCCGCCTACGCCGTAGATCAGCAGGTTATGGATCAGCAGTTTTTCAGCCGGCATCGGACGGAATTTCGTCCCCTTCAGGGCCAGCGGCACCAGCAACGGGATGATAATGGCATTGAAGATGACCGCCGAGAGAATCGCACTCATCGGAGTAGCCAGGTGCATGATATTCAGCACTCCCAGTTGCGGATAGATGGAAAGCAACATCGCCGGAATGATGGCAAAATATTTGGCAATATCATTGGAGATACTGAAGGTGGTCAGATTGCCACGGGTCATCAGGATCTGCTTGCCCACCTCTACAATATCAAGCAGCTTGGTGGGGTTGGAGTCCAGATCAATGATATTGGCGGCCTCGCGGGCCGGCTGGGTACCGGTATTCATGGCCACCGCCACATCTGCCTGGGCCAGGGCCGGTGCATCATTGGTACCATCGCCCGTCATCGCCACCATGAAACCGGCCTCCTGATTGTCCTTGATCAGGCGCAGCTTATCCTCCGGCTTGGCCTGGGCCAGAAAGTCATCCACTTGGGCCTCGGCAGCTATGGCTGCTGCGGTCAGCGGGTTATCGCCGGTGATCATCACGGTCTTGATCCCCATGGAGCGCAGTTGCAGAAAACGCTCCTGAATACCGGCCTTGACGATATCCTTCAGGTTGATCACCCCCAGGATCTGATCGTCCTTGCAGACCACCAGCGGCGTGGAGCCCCCGCGGGCGATCTTGTCCACCACCTCATCCAGATCGCTGGCGATAGACGTGCAGCCCAGTTTTCTGACAAACGCGATGGTCGAGTCCGAAGCACCCTTACGGAATTGCACACCATCCAGATTGATTCCCGAGAGACGCGTATCGGCGCTAAAATCCACAACCTCGGCGTTCTTCGGTGTCTCCCTGGCAAGGCCATGCTTCTCTTTCGCCAATATCACCACACTGCGTCCTTCCGGGGTCTCATCAGCCAGTGACGCCATCAGGGCAGCTTCGGCCAGCTCTTGTTCGGTATGGCCACCCACTGGGACAAAGGCCACCGCCTGACGATTACCGTGGGTAATAGTGCCGGTCTTGTCCAGCAGCAGCACGTTGACATCACCGGCAGCCTCAATGGCCCGGCCGGACAGGGCGATCACATTCTTCTGAAAGAGGCGATCCATGCCGGCAATACCGATAGCAGGCAACAGCGCGGCAATGGTAGTCGGCGCAAGGCAGACGAACAGCGCCACCAGGATGGTCAGCGACACTGGCGTACCATGACCGGCCGCCGTAACACTGTAGATCGAGAGCGGACTAATGTTGGCGCAAACCAGCAGGAAGACTACCGTCAAGGCGATCAGCAACACCTCCAGTGCCACCTCGTTGGGGGTCTTGCGGCGCTTGGCCCCCTCGATCAGGCCGATCATTTTGTCCAGAAAGGTTTCACCAGGATTGGCGGTAATCCTGACGATGATGCTACTGGAAATAACCGTGGTGCCGCCGGTTACGGCGCTGCGGTCGCCGCCTGATTCGCGGATTACCGGTGCTGACTCGCCGGTCACCGCCGACTCATTGACCAGGGCCGCTCCGGTCACGACATCGCCGTCACCTGCGATCATTTCATTTGCCTCTACCAGGATCAGATCACCCTTGCGCAGCTGACTGGCACCGACAGTTGTGAAGGCACTTTTAAACTCGGGTTTGGAGAGCAGCTTGGCGGTTACATCGGTCCGGCTCTGGCGCAGCGAAGCGGCGCGGGCCTTGCCGCGTCCCTCGGCCAGCGCCTCGGCAAAGGTGGAGAAGATCACGGTCAGCCAGAGCCAGGCGGAGACTGTACCGGTGAACCAGGCCGGTTCAGTATTGGCACCGGTCAGAGACATGGCAAAAGTGACCAGAGTGATGACGCTGGCGATCTCGACGCATAACATGACCGGGTTGCGCCAGAGGGTGCGTGGATCAAGTTTCTTGAGTGAGTCGAGCAGGGCGCCCTTTATGAGTTCTGCATCAAAAGCAGATTTTGGCTGTTGAATATGTTTCGACATGACGTTAGATACCTCTCAGCATCGTCAAATGTTCAACAATTGGCCCCATGGAGAGAGCCGGGAAAAAGGTCAGCGCTCCAACGATCAGGATGACCAGTGTCAGCCAGAGGGCAAAGGGGACTTTATCGGTAGGCAGGGTGCCGAGGCTTGGCGGGACGTACTTCTTCTCCGCCAGGGAGCCCGCCATAGCCAGCACCGCGATGGCCGGTACGTAACGACCTAGGGTCATGGCCAGGGAACCGAACAAGTTGTAGAAATTGACGTTGGCGTTCAGACCGGCAAAGGCACTTCCGTTATTGTTGGCCATGGAGGCAAAGGCATACAACACCTCTGACAGGCCGTGGGCGCCCGGATTGGACATTGATGCAACGGCATCCTTCGAGATCATGGCAATACCGGTCAGGATAAGTACCGTAACCCCAGCGGTCAGAATGACGAGAATCGACATCCACATCTCTCGCACTTCGATCTTCTTACCCAGGTACTCCGGGGTACGCCCGATCATCAAACCGGAGACAAAGACCGCAATGATGGCAAAGGCCAGCATGGTGTAGAGCCCGGAGCCAACCCCGCCGAAGATGATCTCTCCCAGCAGGATCAAGGAGAGCGGAATCATACCGCCGATTGGGGTCAGTCGTGCATGGTATTGACCGCACCGCAGGAGGTACCGGTGGTGGCCACGGCAAACAGGTTGCTGGCAGCCATACCAAAGCGGACATCCTTCCCTTCCATGTTGACACTCTGAACGCCCAGCTTGGCTACCAGCGGATTACCCGATACCTCCGCCCATTGCAGGACGCCGAACGATTCGACCAAGAGCAGCAGCATCACACCCAGCAGCATCCAGCCCTGACGGGTGTTGCCCACCATAACCCCGAAGGTATAAGTCAATGCGCCGGGAATAAGCAGGATCAGCAGGATCTCCAGCATGTTTGAGAGCGGTGTCGGGTTTTCAAAGGGATGGGCCGAATTGGCGTTGAAGAAGCCGCCGCCGTTGGTGCCCAGCTCCTTGATCGCTTCCTGGGAGGCCACCGGACCCATAGGAATCTGGACTTCCTTAACAAGGATGTTCTCGGTGACCGGGTTCCCCTTGGCATCCTTAAGTGCAACACCTTTATCATCCAGCTTCGGCTTGTCATAGTTGGTGGACTGAACCAACGGCACGGTCTTGTAGGCGCTGAAGTTCTGGATCACCCCCTGGGAAACCAGCAGGAGAGCGGCAACAATGGAAATCGGCAGCAGGATGTAGAGGGTACAGCGGGTTGTATCAACCCAGAAGTTGCCCAGTAGCGAGGTCTTGCGCCGCACGAAGCCCCGGATTACGGCAATCGCTATCGCAATGCCGGTGGCGGCAGAGACAAAGTTATGCACTGCCAGCCCCACCATCTGGGTGAAGTAGCTGGCCGCCTGCTCACCCACATAGGCCTGCCAGTTGGTGTTGGTGGTAAAACTCACTGCAGTGTTAAGCGCCAGTTGCCAGGTAAAAGGAGGCAGCTTTTGCGGATTCAGCGGAAGCAGATGCTGGGTCATCAGCATGATGAAGAGCGACACGAACAGTGCCAGGTTAAAGAGCAGCACGGATCCGGCGTAGCGTTTCCACCCCATCTCGTCTTCCGGATTCACCCCGCTGATGCGGTAGATCATTTTTTCGCAAGGGACCAGGACGGGCGACAGAAAGGTGCGCTCCCCCTGAAAGACCTTGGCCATAAAGCTACCCAGCGGCTTGACCAGGGCCAGCAGGACAACGAAAAACAACAAAATCTGTACCAGCTCAAACATTGATGAACTCATTGGTTCCTCCCCAGCAGCAGTTGTCGTGCTACGGAAACAGGCAGCACTGTCCACTGTTGCCCTGTTGTTTCAAATACCGGCACCTCTCCCGGACCATATTCCGGCGGGGCGATGGTGGTGACACCGTTGATATAGGGCAGTGTATCACCATCTTCAAAGATTTCACCTTCGTACAACCCGGTACACTCGTTAAACTGATACGCCTTCATGATCTGCCTCCTGCCTGCTGTGCTATCTTCATGCTTTTACACTAAAGGAAGAAAGATCAATCAGGTGTCAAAATGGAGGGGGATCGAGTCAAGAAAGCATCAAGACAGATGCATGCTTCTCTGATGCCGCAGATCGTGGTACTCTGCAGTCAAATCTGCGACCACGCAGCCAATTTTTCCAGGAGCTGTTCCATGACGCAACCGGTTGTTGCCCTGAAGATTGATGTTGACACCTATGTTGGCACCCAGGAAGGTGTGCCGGTACTGCTGGACCTGCTGGCCCGCCATAATGCCAAAGGCACCTTTTATTTCTGCCTGGGACCGGACCATACCGGACGCGCCCTGCGCCGCATCTTTACCCACAAGGGCTTTCTGCAAAAGGCCCTGCGTTCCGGTGCTCCTTCGGCCTACGGCCTCAAGACCATGTTGTACGGCGTACTGCTGCCGGGACCGGTGATCTACCAAAAATGTAGCGGGATTATGCGACAGACGGAACAACAGGGACATGAGGTGGGGATTCATGCCTGGGATCATACCAACTGGCATGACTTTCTGATCAAAAGTGACCTTAGCTTTGTCAAATCAGAGCTGGGCCAGGCAGCCAAGGGGTTCAAGCAGGTCTTTGACCGGCTGACCACCACCACGGCAGCGCCGGGCTGGACCGTTTCACCTGATTCACTTGCCCTGCAGGATCAGATGGGGCTCTCCTATTGCAGTGACTGCCGTGGAACCGCACCTTTTTATCCGATGATGAACGGTCAGCGTTTCTCCACGCTGCAGATCCCTACCACCCTGCCCACAGCAGATGAACTGCTGGGCCGCGACGGCCTGACACCGGAGGCTCTGCCGGACTACTATCTCAAGCAGCTCAAACCAGGGCTGAACGTGCTGACCATTCATACCGAACTGGAGGGGGGGGTGATCCGCAACTCCTTCAGCCGCCTGCTGGAACTGCTTGCCCAAAACGACATCCCCTGCATCAGCCTGGCCGAGGCCAGGGCACAGATTACCGATGCTCCGACCAGTCAACTAGCCATGGGGATGATTGAGGGACGTTCCCTGCCGGTGGCGCTACAGGGTGACGAGGTGGCAGCATGAAGCCTCGTTTTTTCCGGGTTGACCGCAGCCAGCATGCCTACCTGACCTTTATTGTTGAGTCCTACGAAGGGATTTGCACGGTCAGCACGGTTGACAACAAGAATGGGATTATACGGGTACTGCCGTCGGAAGGGCAGGAGCAGGATTTGGAAGGGTTGATTGGTGCCTTGAAGGAAGAGATCGGCATGGAGGAAATTGTTGATCACCAGATTGTCATTTAATCACACACGGGCTCGAAGGTATAGGAAAACACCCTAAAGCACTTTACTACCCAACCGAGTTCTGACATCAATTGATATGCTGATGACACACCCTAGTCATATTGATAATGATAGTAAATTTGCTGGCCATTTATGTAGAGCTCAGGCGCTTTACCAGGGCCATAATACTTAATCTGACCAGTTGAAGAAAAGCCTGGTTGAGTCAACTCCTCTCCACTGTACTGGAGGAGAAAGTTGACAGTACTTTGCGTTTGCGCACTCCAATTGTAATAAATCTTAAAGCCGGAGGAATAGCCATAGCTTTCTTTAGAACATGAAGGAACAGTACCACTGTTTTTGCCATTAATATATGTTGTTATGGTTCCAGCGCTAGAGGCAGCATACCTGACCGGATCCGTTGCGGCTAAAACAGCTCCTGAAATCATCCATTCAGGCTTCCCGTTTTTATCAGTGGGACGGAAACTAAAAATATGTATCTTGGTGGGAATTTTATGCACCGTAAGGATGCCGCTGCCTTTACCGGTCAGGTGCTCATTGTTCTGGCCAGTTCCGGTAAAAAAAGCCTCAACGACATTGTTGCCTGCATGTGCCATGGTTTTGTATTTAGCAGTTGCTCCGGATACAAGAAGTGGAACATCTTCCCATCTCCCTACACCTGATTGGTTCACAGGCACCGTAGATACGACACCTTTCACAGCACCCCACATATCTTTTATATCTTCTTTGACCAACACCCCATTAATCTTGAAAAACATCGTGCCGCTCTTAATGACTGCTTTACCGTTAGGCTTAACAAGCCCCATAATAGTATACCCGCTAGAATCAAGATAAGTGATCGCCTTGTTCGGAACCTCTACCGTAACATTTATTGGGGCAGCAAAGTTCCCTGAAGCGTTTGTTTGAAGAGATTGTGTTGGTGCAAGTTGGAGTGGGGGTGCTGCCGTATCTGCTGCCAGGAGGATGGACTGGGCATATAACGTAAAGGTTAGTATTATGGCAACGCACAGCGTTAACGTTTTAACCGTGTTCATGGTGTGTACTCCTTACTGAAGATGCTGAAAAGTAGAAAAGTCACGTTTCTAGCCAGATGAATACCACCGGCAACGATCGTTAGTCAAAGTATTTCAAATGGTTTCGGGGGAGAAGCAGAAGATCGCCAGTGGCGATATTTCCGTGCCGTAATGTCCCCAAAACGATCCTCAACACAGCAGCACTGGCTGGACAATCAAGTGTGCATGGGCTATGGGTTATTTTTAGTTTTTCATAACACGCCTGACTAAGCTGTGCTATGCGTTAACTTCGGCCAAAGAGGAACAAGAAAAACAGGAGATCGCTGTTGATTATCCATACAAAGAGCGCTGAAGCAACTGAGAAAATCAAATCCATTAAAAACAATTTTGTGTATTTGATCGCATTTTTTTACCGTTTTTTATCCGCGATCATCCGCCCGATCTGCGTCATCCGCGTGCTATTCGCTTTTTGCCTTTGTTGTATCGTGTTTCAGACAAGCAGTGCCTCTGCCCAAGTCATCCCCGGCATTGACATCCTGGCCCGCCGCAACTTTGACCTGCTGCAGGGCAAGCGGGTCGGCCTGATCACCAACAACACCGGCCGATCACTAAGCGGCAGCAGCATTGACCTGCTGGCACAGGCTCCCGGTGTCAAACTGGTTACACTCTTTTCTCCGGAGCATGGCATCCGGGGCGATTCCGATGTCAAACTATCTTCCGCAACCGACAAGCGGACCGGCCTGCCGATCTACTCGCTCTACGGCAAAAGCTGCCGCCCCACAGCAGAGATGATGACCGGCATCCAGGTACTGGTCTTTGATATCCAGGATATCGGCGCCCGCTTCTACACCTATATCGGCACCCTGCACCATGCCCTGTTGGCAGCCAAACAGCATGGGATTCCGCTGGTGGTGCTGGATCGTCCCAATCCGCTGGGCGGTACGGTGGTTGAAGGAGCAGTGCCTGATGCCGGCGAGGTGGCTCGTCGTATTGCTGCAGACAAGACCGGCTGCCGTTCGCTGACCGTAACCCATCCGATCCCCACCCGCCACGGCCTGACCCTTGGTGAGCTGGCCCGCCTGATTAACAGCGAGGCAGGCATCCATGCCAATCTGCAGGTTGTCAGCATGGAAGGCTGGAAGCGTGACATGTTGTGGCAGGAAACTAAGCTTCCCTGGGTCAATCCATCACCCAACATGAAAGACCCAGTGGCTGCCCTGCTCTACCCCGGCTTTGGTCCGCTGGAGGCTACTAATCTTTCCGTTGCCAGAGGCACCGATAAACCATTCCACCGCTATGGCGCACCGTGGCTGGATCCGGCTGCAGTCCTGAAAAATCTGCCAGACCTGCCCGGCCTGCAGTTTAGTGCCACCAGCTTTACCCCCACCGCCCCCGGCCATCCGTACCAGGGTAAACCGTGCAACGGCATAGAGGTCACCATCACCGATCTGAAGGCAGCCAACCTTCCGCTGGCCGGACTCTGTCTGGTTCGGGCCATCCAGCAGGCACATCCGAAGCAGTATCATGTTGCCGGTGGTTTCTACGGCATGCTGGGGGATAACCGGGCCTGGACGCTGTTGCGCGACGGTGTTGCGCCGGAACAGGTCACGGCACGCTGGCAGGGGGGGATTGAGGACTTCAAAAAACTGCGGGAGAAGTATCTGTTATATTGATCAATAACAGCCTTAATGCTATCGTTGAACGAAAATCATATCGTTGGAGACCATCGTGGAATCAGTCAAACTATCATCAAAATATCAGGTTGTTATACCAAGAGCTATTCGGGATTCACTGCATCTGCTGCCGGGACAGATGATGCAGGTACTGGCCTACGGCAACCGGATTGAACTGATGCCTGCCCGAACCATCAGCGAGATGCGTGGTTTTCTGAAAGGGATTGATACCACCGTTACCCGCGAAGGTGATCGACTGTGAATGTCGTTGATTCATCCGGCTGGCTTGAGTTTTTTGCCGATGGGGTCAATGCGGAACAGTTTGCCCAACCACTCAGCGAGCTTGAACAGTTGATCGTTCCGTCCATCTCTGTTTTTGAGGTGTTCAGGGTGGTCTGCCGTCAGCGGGGCGAGGAACAGGCGCTGCAGGCAGCAGCATTGATGCAGCATGGCAGAATAGTTGAACTATCCAGCTCGTTAGCCCTGTATGCAGCCAAGCTCAGCATTGAGTTAAAACTGCCAATGGCTGACAGCATCATTCTTGCGACGGCCCGCCTGCACGAGGCCACCTTATGGACACAGGACAATGACTTTGAGGGAATCGACGGCGTACGCTATTTCCCGAAACGCTAAAAACCAACCAGCCAGCGTTCCCCCTCTTTTCTGACAGCCAGCTTGGCAGGCGGCAGTTTTTTAACCCGCGCTATGACTTCATCAGCCTTTTTACCGGACAGCGGCGTGGCCTGAAACCCGACCTCTTTATGCAGGATATTAACCGGCAGCAGTTCTGCGGTCCGCTTGTCACCATCAAAATGGAGCCGTAGCAACAAGGTTCGATCGGCAATCTTACTCTTGTGGGCAAAGGCAAAGTTCCCCAGGCTATAGCAGATAATCCCCCGCTTGTAGCGTTCAATCCCCTGCAGAATATGGGGATGGTGACCGATCACCGCATCAGCCCCGGCATCGATCATCATCCTGGCCAAGCGAGGCTGATACTCCCGCAGCCGGATCTTGCCCTCTTCACCCCAATGGGCGGTCACAATCACGATCGTCGCCTGTTTACGGGCAGCAGCAATATCATCCTTGACCATTTTTTCCATAAGCGGCGCAGTACCGACCCGTTTTTCACCGGCCCAGAACTCCAGCGGCAGGGTCAGAGAGTAGCCCAGCAGAGCCACCTTGGTGCCACGAATATCGTAGACCACCGCTTTGCGGGCTGCTGACAGGTTTTCACCACCACCCACATGGCCGATCCCGGCCTTATCCAGTTGCTGCAGGGTATCCAGCAACCCCTGCGGACCGTAGTCCATGCTGTGGTTATTGGCCAGGGTCACGGTGGTGATGCCGGCCTTTTTCAAGGCAGCCGCAGCCTGGGGCTTAACCCTGAACCGGTACTTCTTATCGGTAAACTCTTTGCCACGGCTGGTCAGCGGCGCCTCAAGGTTAACCAACGTGATGTCACCTTTTTTCAGCTCCGGGGCGATCTTTGCAAAGGGGTGAAAATAACCATCCTGCGCCATCTGCTGTTCCCAGCGTCCACCCAGCATCACATCGCCAGCAGCCTGGATCACAACTTCTGACTGCGCTACCGCTGGCAACACCATCAGAAAGAGCAAAACCGGCATAGTTATTATACGTACCATCATCAGACTCCTGCTACCCAGGCGCCGCATTAAATCATGTCGCACACGGTCAGCCCGCAGAATAAAAAAACAGAGAGCAACAGCTCTGTTGCTCTCTGCCTGTATACCCCAAGGCTGATCTTTTTACCAGAACAGGACAGATCACTGCATGCGATTGCTATCCCTTCACCTGCTCCGCCAGCAGCTCCACGGTATGTTTCACCTGCACCCCGCCTTCGGCCTGATCGAAACCGCCGCGAATCTGCATCACGCAGCCGGGGCAGTCCATGGCCACCACCGGTGCGCCGGTTTGCCGGATATTGTGCAGTTTGCGTTGCAGGATCGGTCCCGATATCTCCGGCAGTTTCATGGAGTAAGAGCCCCCCATGCCGCAGCAGGTATCGCACTCAAACATCTCGGTAAGCGCGTACCCCGCCTTTTCCAGCAGTTCCCGCGGTTGTTGCGAGACCTGCAGGGTCCGCTTCAGGTGGCAGGAGTCATGGTAGGTAATCGCGCCCAACTGCTGCCCTTCCTGCAGGGTCAGCCGCCCCTCGTCCACCAGCTGTTTCACCAGGGTTGAGAAGTCAACGGTCCTGGCTGACAACTCCCGCGCCCGGGGCAGCCGTTCCGTCTGTCCCAGGCTTTCAAAATCCCTGATAAACTCGTGCTGCAACGCCACGGTGCAGGTCGGGCAGGCTGAGACAACGTACTGCACCTCCTGCGCCAGCAACGCCTTGATGTTATCCATCGCATTTCCGGCAGCCACCTCATAGGCACCGCTGTACCGGGCTGGAGCGCCGCAGCAGGTCTGCTCATCCGGAAAGACAACCTCAATCCCGGCCTTGTTCAGGATGCTGATCAGTGCCTCCCCCATCTCCGGGTAGGCAAAATCAATCAGGCAGCCGGCGTAGAAGGCCGCCTTCTCTTTACACGGCGGCTGCTTGATCTTCCTGAAGCGATCCCTGAATGGTTCGGCAGCGATGGCGGGCAGACTGCGTTTATCGGTCAGATCGGCCAGAAATAGCGGCAGGTGACGCAGAAACCCTCCAGAGGTAAACGGCTTGGCTGCAAGGGAGGCGGCCCGCAGCATGCCGTGGAACAGACGCCGGTTGTTCACCACGCTGTAGATCGCCTGCTGCATCAACGGCAGCCCCTGTTCCTTGACCAGTCTGCGCCTGATCTCCATGATCAGCTCAGGAATGTCGATCTTGCCGGGGCAGACATCTTTGCAGGCGCCGCACTGGATGCAGAGCCCCTGAATATCCTCTGTCTTTTTCAGTTCATCGAACCAGGCGGTCAGAATGGTGCCGATACCGCCGGTGTAGACCTTGCCGAAGACATGCCCCCCCACCAGCCGAAAGATCGGGCAGACATTCAAACAGGAGGCGCAGCGGATGCACTGCAAGGCCTGCCTGAACTGAGGATCAGCCGCCATCTCGGAGCGGCGGTTATCCATCAGGATGATGTGCAACTCTTTCTGGCTCCCGTCATCATTCGGGGTAGGGCCGCTGATGATCGAGACATAGCTGGTCAGAAGCTGAGCCGTGGCGCTGCGGGGCAGCGCCTTCAGAATCGTAGCCACATCACCGTACTGTGCCACCAACTTTTCGATCCCCACCACCGCAACGTGAATCCTGGGCAGGGTGGTCACCAGACGGGCATTACCCTCGTTGGTCATCAGCACGATACTGCCGGTCTCGGCCACCGCGATATTGGCGCCGGAAATACCCATCTCTGCCTCAAGGAAGAGCGGGCGCAACTGTTCGCGGGCCACCTTGACCAGCCGGGGGATATCGGAAGAAAGCCGCTCGTTGACCTCTTTGCTGAACAGCTCCGCGACCTCCTGCCTGGTCATATGGATGGCAGGCATGACCATATGGGAAGGGGTCTGTCCTGCCAACTGGATGATCCACTCCCCCAGGTCGGTCTCGCCCGCCTCGATACCGGCCTTTTCCAGGTAGGGGTTAAGGTGGATCTCTTCGGTTGCCATGGACTTTGATTTGGCAATCCTGGTAACGCCCCCCTCCTGGGCCACCTTGAGGATATATTCCCTGACCGCTGCCGGATCACTGGTGCGAAACACCTTGGCGCCACGGGCCTCGGCGTTACGGGTGAACTGCTCCGCAAGCTGATCAAGATGCGCTGCGGCGTTCCCCTTCAGCTCGGCGATCCTGCCCCGCAGCTCCTCAAAATCAATCCCCTCGTACGCCCTGGCACGGTTGACCTTGTACGCCTCGGAGAAAGCGCCCAAGGCCCCGGTCAGATTGGCGTTATTGACCGCCTGATGAATGGATTCCTTGAATGTTGTTCCCATCACTCCGTCCCTCCCAGTTCATCACAAAAGACAATCACCAGCCGTGACGGCCCATGCACACCGATGGTCAGCACCCGCTCTATGTCGGCGGTCCGGCTGGGGCCGGTGATCATGGCGATATAGTTGCTTGCGTCAGGATGCAGCCTGGTCAACAGGGTCGGCATGTCCGGCAGGATACCGGAGGTCGGTACCAGGGCGATATGAATCCCGGTCAGGGTCGAGGCCAGCCTTCCGTCCAGGCGAGAGGAGTCACCCGCCAGGGTACCGGTGTCGGCCAAGGCCCAGTCCATCTGGCTGATACCGATCTTTGCCGCTGCTGCTAGCTCTCTTGTTACCTCAAGCTTGAGACCGGCAAATTGCTGGAGCGACTGCCGCTCGATCCCTTCCAGAAAGGGGCAGGCGGCCCAGATGGCGTAGCTGCCCGGCCTGTCGGCCACACCCTCGCCTTGCAAAAAACCGATGATAAACTCCAGTGCGCCGAATCTGGTTGCAAAGCGATGCACCTCTGCACTGACCCCTTCCGCCTTGCTCTTGAACTGTTCAAACATGCTGTCCCCCCTGCATGGATATGGAAAACTGTTTGATTTGCGCGTCTGATCAAATCCTGCCACAATTGCCGCAGCAACCAACAAAATAAATTTGTTAAACCACATTATAAGTACAACAGCAAAACAAAACAGATTCACCAGATACACATTGCGATTACTAGCTATAGACCCAAATAGTAATTGGTAAGACAAGTTTATGCAACTACATTTTACTTGCCACAACCTGTTGAAGACAAAAGCCGACAAGGCCGCCCGCAGACGCCTGCCTAACACCATGGCCGCCAATATTGCCCCGTTCCCGAACGACAGCCCGAGCACTGTTATCAACGCCGTCCAGACGGGGTGACACCCTTGCAATCTGTGCCATATTCAGGTAGATAGAGAGGGGCGGCTGCCAAGGCCGCCTCTCATTTTTTAACGAGAACGGAGCACCATGCCGTTTCAACCGGTCAAACCGAAAAAGGTCTCTGAACAGATTGCTGACCAGATCCGCGCCTCCATCCTGTCAGGCGAGTTTATCCCCGGCAGCAAACTGCCACCTGAGCGGGAACTGGCCGAACTGTTCGGCGTATCACGGCCTTCGGTGCGGGAGGCGCTCAACATCCTGGCCACCGGCGGGATGGTCAGCTCCTATCAGGGGGGCGGCACAGTGGTTCTGTCGTTGGTGGAGACCGGTGGCGGCAACCCTTTGAGCGAGCTGATCCGCTCCCAGCGGGAACGTGCCCTTGACGTGATTGAGGTTCGCAAGGGGCTGGAGTCGTGGACGGCATTTCACGCTGCACAACGTGCGCTCCCTGAAGATATCCGGCGGATTGAGGAAACAATACGTGCGATGGAGCACAACCTTGAGGAAATGCATAGTTCCGTTGATATTGACGCTACCTTCCATCTCCTGATCGCCCGTGCAACACACAATATCGTCTGGCTGCACCTGATGCAGACCATTTTTGATGCCATGAAGGAGTTTCAGCAGAGCGTCTGGCAGGCTGTCTACCTGACCAAGGAAGATCATCAGCAGCTTTTCATCCATCATCGCACCATATTTGAGGCGATCCGGAACCATGATGCTGAAGCTGCCCGCCGCGCCATGCTGGATCACCTGACCTTTGCCGAACAGCGCAGCACCGTTTTTGTAACCGAACAACATTGAATGACTACAGCCTCCCTGCATAAAAAGGAATCAGCCCCATGCTTGACATGAAATTTATCCGTGACAACCTTGACCAGGCCGAGGCCGCCCTCGCCACACGCGGCGGAAACATCTCCCTTGCCCGTTTCCGTGAACTGGATGAGCAACGCCGTAAACTACTGACTGAAAGCGAGACCCTCAAGGCGCTGAAAAACAGCGTCTCCGAGGAGATTGCCAAGGTCAAGGACAAGAGTCAGGTCAAAGACAAGATTGCTGAGATGAAAGAGGTCTCAGCCAGGATCAAGGGTTTTGACGATGAACTGAAGACGGTTGAGGAAGAGTTCGGCGCACTGCTGATGACCATCCCCAACCTGCCCCACCCCACCACCCCGGTCGGCAGATCAGAAGATGAAAACGTGGTTGTGCGTAGCTGGGGCACCCTCCCCAACATGGCATTTGAACCGAAGCCGCACTGGGACCTGGCAGAAGATCTGGATATCCTTGACTTTGAACGCGCCGCCAAGATCACCGGTGCGCGCTTCTGCCTCTCTAAAGGGGCCGGCGCACGGCTGGAGCGGGCACTGATCAGCTTCATGCTTGACCTGCACACCACGGAACATGGCTACACCGAGGTGCTGCCCCCCTTCATGGTCAACCGGGCCAGCATGACCGGTACCGGCCAACTGCCCAAATTTGAAGAAGACCTGTTCCGCCTGGTGGACCCGGAATTTTTCCTGATCCCCACCGCTGAGGTGCCGGTCACCAATATTCACCGTGATGAAATCCTGAAAAAATCAGACCTGCCGATCTGCTACACCGCCTACACCCCCTGCTTCCGGCGTGAGGCTGGCTCCTACGGCAAAGATACCCGTGGCCTGATCCGCCAGCACCAGTTTAACAAGGTGGAGCTGGTTAAATTTGTTCACCCGGATGAATCCCAGGTAGAACTGGAAAAACTGACCGGCCATGCCGAAAAGGTACTGCAACTGCTTGAACTACCCTACCGGGTCATGGCGCTCTGCTCCGGCGACATCGGCTTTTCCGCCTGCAAGACCTATGACCTTGAGGTCTGGCTGCCCAGCCAGAACACCTACCGTGAGATCTCATCCTGCAGTAGTTTTGGTGATTTCCAGGCCCGCCGCGCTGGCATACGTTTCCGGGAAGATGAAAAGAGCAAGCCGGAATATGTCCACACCCTGAACGGCTCTGGTCTGGCGGTGGGACGGACGCTGGTGGCTATTCTGGAAAACTACCAGCAGGCCGATGGCTCGATTGTCATCCCGGCTGCATTGCGCCCGTATATGGGTGGCATGGAAAAAATCACGAAATAGAGGCTTGAGCTTCTGCCCAAAAGTATGCTAGAAAGCTTACCTCTTCCACGGAGGGGTTGCCGAGTGGTTTAAGGCACCGGTCTTGAAAACCGGCGACGCGCAAGTGTCCGTGAGTTCGAATCTCACCCCCTCCGCCATTAAAAATCAAGGACTTAGGTGTTTTGCCTAAGTCCTTTTGTTTTGCCTATTGCCTAGTTTTTGCCTATTCCAGATTTTTTTTAGAATGATAACCGCTTGATTGCATTTGTCTCATGCTCAGGCGACAAATGGGCATATTTCATTGTCATTGCTAGAGTTTTATGACCTGCTAACTGTTGGACTGTTCGCAGGTCAACTCCCGCCATGACCAGATGGCTGATATAGGTATGTCGCAGCGTGTGGAAACAATAATCACCCTTGATTTCGTCCCACATATCTGGCGGTTCAGCATAAGCTGTCTTGGTTTTGGGGTTAACAAAAACGTAAACATCACCTTCCTGCTTTACCTGCTCACGCTCTTTTAAAATTTTGATTGCTTCTGGGTGAATTGGGACACGGTGGCTGTCGCCATGCTTATCCGTTGGAATCTGGAAGCGCCCATGAACAAGGTCAACGTCAGACCACCTCAATTTTAAGACCCTTCCTTTGCGTAGACCTGAATACAAGGCAAACAGGACAATCTGCCTAAGTTCATTGTGTGCTTTTAGCTTGTTTTTTAGTTCTTTGATTTCCTGTTTTGAATAAAATTCAATTCTGCCTGCAGGTTCCTGAAATTTTTTAACGGTTCTGATATCTGCATTTCTGCCATGTGTGATTTTTCTGTGAACTGGGCTTGACGCCACATTGAAAATATTTTTGAGAATTGTCAAATGCCTGTTGGCTGTTGAAGGGGATGTTTCGGTTCTTTTTTTGGTGTGATACTGCTGGATTAGTAATGGGGTAATGTCGTCAAGTTTGTATTCTTTGAAATGTTGTACCAACTGGTCACAGACCAGCTTCTTTTTATGGAATGCTTTATCCTCCTGAGATTCTGGCAGGTATATTTTTTCAACGAAATCCTGAAATGTGGGCTGGATACCACCAACACGTTCGGGGTCAATCAAGTTAGCATATTCTGCTCTTCGTTTTAGGAGAAGCTGTTCTGCATCGCCTTTGCGTTTGCTTTTGGAACTTTCAAAACGCATTTTTGTTTTTCCGGGACGTTTAGGATCTGGCACGGGGTAGCATACGTGCCAGACCTCGCCAACATATTTAGTCCCGTCAGGTTTTATAAACTCACGTTGGAAAACGCATGGTGTATGTGTTCTTGCCCTGCGTCCTTTTTTTCTTTCAGGAGATTGGGTGGCTGTCATTTTGCCAGACCTCCTGACTGCAACAATTTATCAAGTTCGTTCCTTGATATCCTGATACCCTTTTTGCCGACTTTTTCAGCCTGGATAACACCACGGTCAACCAGCCTGTAAACTTGTTGCGGTGATATTTCCAGACGTTCTGCGACCTGTCTTGCAGTGTAGTGCTCGCCTTGCAATCTGTTTACTGCAATACGGGTTTTATCCTTTAATGCTTCGAGTAGAATTGGCAACAAATAATCACCAATTTTTTTTGCCAGCACCTCCATCTCCTCGTCGCTGAATTGTGTCATTGTGATTGGCATATGTCGGCTCCTACATTGGCGGTTTTTTGACGGCAGGAGTATTCTGTTTTTATCAACATGTCAAACAAAATTGCCTAGTCGTTTTTTAGGCAATTTTCAATCTATGATAATTCCTGTTATCGTAGATAG